>LUTY01002115.1 GCA_001640045.1 Candidatus Thiomargarita nelsonii
TTCCATAGCTGGAATATCATATCAAAATAGCTATAGAAAAGGCAAATGATATTGAACTTATTAAGTAATATGTTTCTGGCTTCATTTTTGTTATGCCTAACTATATTATTATCAGGCATATTTGCCTTGATATAAAAATTATCCTGTCAAGTAGTGGGCGCAAAACAGGTGCCATCATTGCCACATTCGGTAAGGCTTATGAGATGCGAGCGATAAGTCAGCAAATCAACGCCATAAGATAAACGGTATTCGCGGAAAAGATTCCCAAAATTACGCGCCTCTACTTTCACGAGTTTTTTGGTCGTTTGAAATTTAACGCCAGCTAAAAAATGAGGAGTATAATCAGCGCGATCATCATAGCTAAAGATCACTGAATTGTAAGGAGCGAGTCCTGCGGTATTGCCAGTGTAATCAATTCGTATGGGACGATACTCAGTGTGCCCAGTTTCTTCTTGATATGTTACCGTCAAAAAGTTACCAAGCGTATCAGAGGTTTTATTGAGTGCCCAAAACATGGCTTCACTGCGCCCAGACGCTTCAATGCGAGCATCAGTTGACACACCTCCATGATCAGTCCCGCTTTA
>LUTY01002116.1 GCA_001640045.1 Candidatus Thiomargarita nelsonii
ATGGCAAATTGGGTTAAATGCCAATGTTGTTCAAGACTATAGCTACATTTGGAAGCATATGCTTCTTATCTGTTCTTTGGGCATATACCCTGATAAATATTATTTTAGAAGCATACAGAAACGTCGGTGCTTATGTTATCATAGTTTGGGGAAGCGTATCCTTCGTTTTTAGTAATGGCGAAGCACTTATTTCATGGTTCTTCTTAGCGAGAAGTAAACGCTTCCTGCTTCTCGTATTCTGTTCTGTAGCCGAGATATAACAGCATTATTCGCAGAATAAAATGGAATTATATACTTCAAAAAAAGAACCGAGAATCATTAGCTTCGTGCTTCCCAAATAACCGAGTGAATCAAGTGTTTCACGCTTCAAAAAAATAACTCAAAATAAAAGGCTTCTTGACACGAATTTTTATGAACGCAAATGCTACGGGCGATCCATGTAATCAACAAAAAAAAAAATTCAAAAATTTGACACAAAAAATTTTTTCTTGGCTGGGCTAACTGTGAACTAATAACTAACGACAACCGGACGATCAGGATCACGCATGATCAACTGGTTGATCAAAGTTTGTCCATTTTGATA
>LUTY01002117.1 GCA_001640045.1 Candidatus Thiomargarita nelsonii
AACCACTATAAATAATGATAGATAAATCTAACTGACTGTGTATCATTTTCAACAATACAAAATTTGTGGAGCGGTACTTATGTGTTTTTTTTGTTGTAAGGCTTCAGGGCTGTCAAATATCGGTCTTGTCTTGACAACGCCAGATTGCCCTGCGACGCGATTCCAATGAATTTTTTGCGAGCAACACCAATTGTGGATTGTAGATGGAGAGTAGAGTGAAAGTTACCTTGAGTTTGACTCATCGTTATAATCTTTCCTGTAAGTATTGTTACTTTAGTTTGGCCGTCCAAGTAAAAACTGACCGACTCCGACAATAATTAAAAGTCAAATTTAAACCGACATTCAGCACACATTTGTAACTTTTTGATTATAAAGTAACAAATATTTTATAGCCTTATATAAATATATAATAATTTATTATCAAATAATTACAAGAATCATGTGCGGAATGTCGGTTAAAAACTTGATCATCGACTTATAGATCATTTTTTTAGCCTCTTTAGTTAAACTTGGTAGACAATTTACTGGGCGTTGTTCTAAAATTTCATGTAAACCGGCACAACAACTGTTTAAACAGATAATC
>LUTY01002118.1 GCA_001640045.1 Candidatus Thiomargarita nelsonii
ATTTCTTTTGAAGTTGCGAGTCTTAAAAGTAGTGTGTTTGGTGTAGGATTCGGTCAAATCAAAGTTATTCTTTTTGGCAGCAGTATTGTAGAACGACTACATTGGGCAGAAGATCAAAGGATTATAAATGCTGTTGGCGATACCATAGCAACGTTTGGATATTTAGGTTTATTTATTAGATTTTGGTTAGAAATATGGTTATTTTTTAAAACTAAGGTATATGGTGACATATTTCGTATCTCCCTATTTTTATGGATATTTGTTTATCAGTTTACTGGTAGTTTTATTACTAATGTTGCAGAATATTTTATCTGGGTATTAGCTTTTACAAATATATTCCCACAATTTGACTTTAGGATAAGAAGAAAAATAAGAGAGAGTAGAGAATAGTCTTTTGAGTGTTATGGAAAGGTGTGGGAGCCACGCGGATAAACCGTTTGTAAGTTTTATAGGTTAAAAGTAAGGAAGAGAACAATGAAAATCGGCTTTGATGCCAAATGGTTTTATGAAGGTCCGCCAAGTGGAAAGGTGGTTATACGCAATCTCATTGAACATATTATTGAGCAAAATGAAAAGGACGAAT
>LUTY01002119.1 GCA_001640045.1 Candidatus Thiomargarita nelsonii
ACCAGTACCGGAAAGACTTTTTGCACTACCCCTTCAAATCTTTGCAGACGTTTACGAATGAAACTATCTATATGATTTTTAGACAACTGGCTTTTACTCTCACCGATAATCGTTACCGTCTTTCCATCAATAAGGGCTTGTCCCGTAATATTGACTTCTAATTCTTTACCTTGATTATCTGTGAGATAGGTACGCTTGAGTTGGCCTTGCACGATAAGACCAAAGTCTCGCTTTAACAAAGGCGGCAAGCCTTTGTAAGCCAAATCTTCTAAGCGGTAGCCGACTGTCGTTGCTAGCCCACCAACCTGCTTGCGCGTATCTTTATGTTCATCGATGAGTTGTTGCAACTTAGTCTCGGTGCGCTGCTGTGCGGTGGCGAGTTCCTTTTGTGCCACGGCGAGTTCTTCCACGCGCTGCTCGGTGCGCTGCTGTGCCACGGCAAGTTCTTCCACGCGCCTCTCGGTGCGCTGTTGTGAGGTGGCGAGTTCCTTAACGATGGACTTTAATTCGTTGAAATAACTGGTTTTTACCAATTCACTATAAGCTTAAACCACCACTTCAGCCAACAACTTAGCTTGTTTCT
>LUTY01002120.1 GCA_001640045.1 Candidatus Thiomargarita nelsonii
ATCTCCTGTGGCAGATTATACCAAGCCGCAAGTCTTGTTTTCATCAAAAGGCGTTGCTGAGAATGGACCTAGTTGTCAAAAAACCACTGAATGTGTATTGCCTTGGTTGTATAAGCCTTATTCTCAGGTACACCATAAAAATTTTGCACGTCCTGTTTTGTTACGGGCGATGGAGTTAGAGGGTACAGAGCCCGTCGATATTTTCACTTTGGAGGTAACGCTTTGGGGACGACATGCGATAGCCGCTCAGAATGCTGTAAAGGATACTTTGAGTAAAATGGGAGAATTGGGGTTAAATAGCAAAAATGGACAGGTGCGATTTAGTGTGACAAAAATTGAAACGGGCGATAGTTTGACTTTAGCAGAGCGTATTGCACATTTGCCGTCAGCGCAATCGGTTTTGTTGGAATTTCAAACGCCTTTTTTACATGGGAAAAAAGTGGGTGAGGGTAAACGTCGGTTTCATACGAGTCAAAACTTACCTATCGTTGATATGTTGGGTAATGTGGCTTATGAATTGGCGGCGTGGGATATGGAGGATCGTGAATTGGGAGAGAGCTTGGATGCTAAGGCGCGACATAGT
>LUTY01002130.1 GCA_001640045.1 Candidatus Thiomargarita nelsonii
AATCCCTTGCAAATCCCGTCATGCTAACAAAAATTATAATAAAATCAAAAAATTAGGCTTAACTTAATGGCATTGGGTCAACAACTGGGTTTAGAAAAACGTGCTATTCGCGCCAAACAATTAGACTCGTACTGAAGACTGGTTTTTTAAACCGCCTTATCCTTCAAGTCTTCTTGTCCATGCGAGCATTTGGACGGCATTATTGGGTACTGTGTTCGCTGTGTATGGTTTTTGGATTGCGCCGATTGGCTGGGAATATGCGTTGTATCTTTGGCTTTATGCAGTGGCATGGTTTATTTTCAATGATAGTGTAAAAATGTGGACTTTTCGGTTGTTAAGATCAGAAAATAAATGATGGAAATGATAACTCAAGTTATTTTATATTCATTGGTGTCAGGTATCACTATTATTATAGGTGGCTTGCTGGCAAGTGCTGATAGATTTCCTGACACGATTTTAAAAGAAGAAATCTTACATGGCATTATCGCCTTTGGCGGCGGCGTTCTGATTGCCGCCGTCGCTTTTGTGCTTGTACCTAAGGGGATGGCATTATTTTCCATTCCTGCCCTGAGCTTGACATTCTTATTCGGTGCCGTGGTTTTTCTGTTGCTAGATCGATTTCTCAGTCAACGGGGCGGCAAATTTGCTCAATTAATGGCGATGCTAATGGATTTTATTCCCGAAGCCACCGCATTAGGAGCCGTTTTTGCTCATGAACCTCAACTGGGATTATTATTGGCGATATTTATAGGGCTACAAAATATCCCCGAAGGCTTTAATTCCTATCGTGATTTAATCCAGAGCGGCTATTCGAGGCATCATGCCTTGCTGATTCTGACTCCGCTGAGTTTATTAGGTATGATAGGTGCTATTTTAGGCTACCTATTTTTGAATGACTCTCCTCAAGTCATCGCCGCTCTTATGCTATTTGCTGGCGGTGGCATATTATATTTAACGTTCCAAGATATTGCCCCAATGTCCAAACTCAAAAATCATTGGACTCCTCCTTTGGGGGCTGCTCTTGGATTTACGGTGGGCATGATTGGGCAAAAAATGTTAGGTTGAAGAACGACAGAGATTTGTCATATTTTCAGACATTTCCAAGTTCTCACCTTAATAATCATCAACATAAATGCCATAACCCGCAAACCAGCCTTTATCCAATTCCCACCGAATTTGCTTCACATCGGGCTGAGACAAAACCATTTTTTTAGCTTTTTGCTGATGATGTGCCAATTCTTTCTGAGCCGCAATGACTTCTGGACTATCAGAATTCTTGCGATGAAGTTCTGGCTTGATAATTGACAGAAACTTCAAAACGGACACTTGAGCTGATCTGGGACTCGACATGACTGCTGTTCCCTCGTCCAATTCAATGACCTTGAACTGATAGGGATAATTGCTGAGTTCGCTATCCTGTGATAAGAGATCATTCAATTCGCTGACGCGGGGATCATAATTCCAAGCCCAGTAAGCCAATAATGCAATCGCAAGGCTGATAATAAATAGTGTGTATTTGCTCATAGTTAAATTTTCCTAAATCAATCGGGAAGAAATAGGTTTTATTATAACCACGACTCAATTTTTTTTCTATCTGGAATGCCCCCTGCGTGTACCACTTCACCATCAACCACCACGCCTGGCGTAGACATAATCCCATAAGACATAATCTGCGCCATGTCTTCAACCTTCTCTAAAGTGATTTCCACCCCTTTTTCTTGGGCCGCTTTTTCAATTCGAGCGAAAGTGCTTTTGCAATTGGCACAGCCTGAACCTAACACTTTTATATTTTTCATGGATATTATCCTTAATTAAATGAGAAAATTAAATAGCCAACCAACTAAAATAATAGCAACTGTCAATATACTGACAAATAATAATAAGCCGGGTAAGCGGATGACTTTACGCAAAATAAGTAATTCTGGTAAAGAAATTGCGGCAATGCTCATCATTAACGCTAAAGTTGTACCGATAGCAACGCCTTTGGTGAGCATGGCTTCGGCTAAAGGAATAACTCCTACCGCATTAGAATATAAAGGTACTCCTAAAATCACCGCCATTGGTACGGCTAAGAAGTTATTTTTACCAGTTAAATTTTCAGCCCAACTTTCTGGAAAATAGCCATGAAACAAGGCACCGGCACCAATACCAATAAACACCCACAGCCAAATACGTCCAACAATTTCTTTGACTTCAGCTTTAGCAAACTCATGCCGCCCACGTAGCGAAGTATCAACGGCAGGTTGTGCCGTTTGCCCCATCTGAATTTTCCAAACGTAGGCTTCTACCCATCTTTCGGGATGAAAACGTTCCATCACAACACCGCCGACATAAGCCACCGTTAAACCTGCCATCACATATAATAAAGTTAATTTCCAACCCATGATGCCCATTAAAATTACCACCGCGACTTCATTAATCATAGGGCTAGCGATGAGAAAGGAAAAAGTCACGCCTAATGGGATGCCCGCTTCGACAAAACCAATAAAAAGTGGCACGGAGGAGCAAGAACAAAACGGAGTGACTGCGCCTAAAGTGATAGCCAGTGTGCGAGCCAGTGCTTTAGAACGCCCTCGTATATAATCGCGTACCTTTTCTGGACTCAACAAGGTTCTAAATAAACCCATGATATATATAATAATAACGAGCATGACAAAAATATTTGTCGTGTCCATGACAAAAAAATGGAGAGCCGCTCCTAAGTGGCTGTTGGGTGATAAGCCGCCTAGTTGGTAAATTAATAAATTTGCTAATTGATCAAACATGAGATTATTTTCAACTAAACCAATGTTACTGTACTGTAATTATATATATGGATATACATATATATAAATCAACACCTCCTCAAAAAACAATTTGGCTCATTTAAGCACACAACGTGTGCCGGGTCGATTGGGCATCAAGGCGATATTTTTTTTATCCATGCAAAAA
>LUTY01002122.1 GCA_001640045.1 Candidatus Thiomargarita nelsonii
CGGCAAATTGAGATTGTGGCTTTTTCAAAAACATCAAATAGGGATTTTCGTCTTTCTTGCTGATTTTCATTTTCGGCAAGATGCCTAAGAGAGGCAGACCTAATTTTTGTTCAACATCTTCACTAGTCTTTATCGTGTTATCAAGAAATTCGATGAAAAACACAAATAGGGTCGAGAATAAAAAACCTAATACTAAACCCATGATCACATTTATTTTCTTGTTGGGTTTAAAAGGTGCGATGGGCACTAATGCCGGTTCGACTACTCGTCCAACAGTTGATTGCAATTCTTGTAGATCTTGCGAGGCATTGGTTTCCTTAAAGCGAGTCAGAAACATGTTATACAGTTGACTGTTAACCTCAATATTTCTTTCCAGTCTTTTCAATTCAAATTCTTTTTTATTAAGAGTTTGAATTTCTGCTTTTTTTGACTTTAAACTCCCTTCAAGATTTTTGACTGTGGCAACAGCCATTTCATATTCTTTGATAATCCCATCAATCACCAGCTGAGTTTGTGTCTTCTTATTAGCGATAGCCGCTTCCAGTTCCGCATTGGCGGCACGAATCTGAGGATGTTTTTGCC
>LUTY01002123.1 GCA_001640045.1 Candidatus Thiomargarita nelsonii
CAAATGTTCATCAAACTGTCCACAGAGATTCGCTAATCGTTGGTTATCCAACGGCTCTAAAGTAAAGTCACTGGTGATAATTTTGTCAGAATGAGAAATTGTATTCAAGTTTTTTTTTAGTTATCAGTTACCAGAGTTGGGTGAGCAAAACCACATTGCTCAGAGTGTATTTTCTCACGCAGAGCGTGGGATTGCGTTGTAGTTTAACATAGTCATCCAAAAAAACTTGTCTTTTTGTATTTTGGCATTAAAAAAAAGACATACATATATAGGCATCCTAAATGATTTGTGGTAGCAAAGACCTCAGAGGTTTTGAAAACCTCTGAGGTCTATTCCACAACGAATGATGGTTATCTATAATATAACTGACATAATTCTAACATGAAAGGTCAAAAAATGAGCGACTCCCCTTATATTATAATTGCCGACGCGCAAAATTTCACAGCCCAAGTCATAGAAAAATCCAAACAAGTGCCAGTGCTCGTTGATTTTTGGGCAGAATGGTGTGCCCCTTGTAAAATGCTGCTACCCATTTTGGATAAATTGGTAAATGAATATCAAGGGCAATTTATTCTTGCCAAA
>LUTY01002124.1 GCA_001640045.1 Candidatus Thiomargarita nelsonii
GCATTGCCGCTACTCAGTTAATTCCCCGTTCAGAAGTCACCATAAAACGGGCAGAACAGGTTCGCTCTGGTCGCTATGAGGCCATGTTGGCGGAATTAGGGCAGATGGAGACTGAAAAACTCAAGGATATTTACGTCTCCCGGGAGCGGGAACCCAATTTATCTGAGCCGGGTGAGTGGATGCCAAAAGATCAATCACATTTGTAAGGAAGGAATATCATCATGTCGAACGGTTATACACCGGAAATGTTGGACCTTATTAAGCGGGTAGAAGCCACTCGTCCGCAACGCCTTGCCGAGGCACGCGCCGGCAATGATTTTCCGGCCATGTCTATGGATCAGCGTACAGAAGTTCTGAATCATTACCATCCTGATTACACCACAGAAGGGCGGCGAGCACTTGGCATTGGCCCCAATAAGGGTGAAGTTTACCCGGAAGAATTGGTTGACTTGTTAGAGTCGCGCAGCTTGATTGAATCTGTCAATGCCGATCTGTCCAAACCCGATATGGAAACCGATGTGTTGGTTATCGGTGGGGGAGGTGCTGGCACGGCAACGGCATTGACTGCTTTGCAGCAAGGTT
>LUTY01002125.1 GCA_001640045.1 Candidatus Thiomargarita nelsonii
GATATTTTACCTTTTCCTTAGTTGGTTCAACTCTTAAAACGTGTGATGCTTTAGCCCTATTTTGTTCAGTCTTTGTGCCGTTAAGCAATTTGAGTTTATATGTACCACTTATCTTGTTCTCGTAATGCCTAATGTGATGACCTAAAAAGTCAAAGCCATCAGTTGAATGAACAATCTTGGTCTTCTCATCTGATAGAGTTAAGCCTCTGATTTCTAGCCATTGTTCGAGAGATCTTTTGGATTCTTCTATAACTTTTTTGTCTTCATGGATTACTACAAAGTCATCGGCGTACCGGACTAAATCAATTTTTAGATTTTTTCTGCACTTATATGATTTACCAGACTTTTTGTTGACTACATTGCTAACTTTAGTGGTACCGATTTTATCTTTCCAACCTTTAATCCCACGTAAATGCTCAATCAGGTCAGTTTCCATTTGCTCAAGAGCTATGTTAGCTAATAATGGTGATATAGTACCACCTTGCGGTGTGCCTGTTTTAGTCTGATTAAATTCATTGTCAAATATGTAACCAGCCTTCAACCACCTTTTAATTATAGGTCTCCAATGTGTATCAATTTGCA
>LUTY01002126.1 GCA_001640045.1 Candidatus Thiomargarita nelsonii
GGGTGCGCTTCTTGGAGCGAGAGACGGTATGAGCACTATTCCTGTTCGTTGGATTGAAGAACTCACACGGCGCGAGTATTTGAATAGAGTCAGTCGGAAGTTGTTGTCGATGGTAATCGTAAACACAATGCCATTAAGTTAAGAATAACTTATTGATTTTTTACAAAAAATACATGCTGGACGGGGTTTGCAACCCCGTCCAGCATATTATTTTATTACAATAAAATCAATATTTTAAGCTTAACTTAATGGCATTGGGTTTGCAACCCCGTCCGGCATATTATTTATTTATAATAAAATCAATCTGTTAATATTAACTTAATGGCATTGGGTTGCAAACCCCGTCCAGCACGGATTGATTTCATAAAATCAATAAGTTGTCCTTAACTTAATGGCATTGAGTTGGCAAGTGAGTTTGTTACCAAAGAATAGTTGCTCATAACGAACTCTATTCAATCAGACTATCAGTATTAACGGCTAGCAGCCGCAGTCTATCCACATTGTCAATGTGGACAGTCCGACCTTTCACGGTAATCAAACCTTCCCGATTGAGACGATGTAAAATACGGGAGAAGGTTTCT
>LUTY01002127.1 GCA_001640045.1 Candidatus Thiomargarita nelsonii
TGGTTGATGTGCTGCCCAAGTCCATCGCCCATCGTATTCTCAAGCCTGCTCTGCATATGCAGGAGCCGGTGCGGATGATCTGCCGCGAGGCGAGTCTCGATGCGCTGTTGGCGGAACTGGCTGTGCATCGACTTGATCTGGTACTGGCCGACCGTCCTATCCCTCCCACGGTCAGTACCCGTGGTTTCAGTCACAAACTTGGCGAGTGTGCAGTCAGCTTCTTTGCCACAGAGAAACTGGAAAAAAAGCTAACAGGTGATTTCCCCCGCTGTCTGGATGGCGCACCGCTATTGTTGCCCAGTAGCGGTAATCAGCTGCGTTCAGGTATTGACCAGTGGCTAGACAAACATCGCATCCATCCGCACATGATTGCCGAGTTTGATGATAGCGCACTGATGAAGGCGTTTGGGCAAGAAAGTGCGGGGATATTTATCGCGCCTGCTGCTATCGAGGCAGAAGTGGAGTGGCAGTATCAGGTGACTGCGATTGGCCGGGTAGATGAGGTGAAAGAGCCTTTCTACGCCATATCCGTCGAACGCCGGATCCTGCACCCGATCGTCTCTGCGGTGATTGAGGCAGCC
>LUTY01002128.1 GCA_001640045.1 Candidatus Thiomargarita nelsonii
AGCATCATTGCTATTGATGAGCCGGAACTCTCCCTCCATGTTTCATGGCAACGTCAACTTATCCGAGCACTATGTGATTGTGCGTCTGGTGCCTTGCCGTTATTTCTATTTGCAACGCATTCCTCAAGCATTGGTGCAGAATTTCAGGACAAATGGGTTGAACTGGGGTAAGACAATTGAGCGAGCTTATGCGTAGTACACTCAGAAAAACCATTAGCGAACTGTTTGTTGACCTTAAAAATGACCCCAAAATGCGAATACTCTTTGTTGAAGGCAATAGAGATTTGGCATTTTGGCGGGAAATTGTGCCTCTGCGTGAGCGGAAAGATACGGTAATCTATTCGATAGGCGTGATAGATGTTGAAGTTAAAACCGGTGGCGAACGCGGTAGACTCATTCGTTTAGCAGAAATTGTCAATGACAGTGAATTCCGTTTGAGGATACGATTTTTCGCTGATGCAGATTGTGATCGGCTGCTGGCGAGAGAGCGTTTGGAAACTGTGATTCTAACGGATGGTCGGGATTTAGAAAGTTACACTTTATCTAACTCATGTTTTGAAAAATTATGGCTTACTGGTGTG
>LUTY01002129.1 GCA_001640045.1 Candidatus Thiomargarita nelsonii
TGGCAAACTGTTTACAACAAAAACATAAAATTATGACTTGTGGCAACGGAGGATCGGCAGAACAAGCGCAACATTTTTCCTCAGAAATGATTAACCGTTTTGAAAAAGAGCGACAAGCTTTAGCTGCCATCGCTTTAACCACCGACTCATCAACTCTCACCTCAATTGCTAATGATTACACCTTTGATAAAATATTTTCTAGGCAAATTCAAGCATTAGGACAAGAAGGCGATATTTTACTCGCCCTCAGCACCAGTGGAAATTCGCCTAATGTGCTCAAAGCCATTGAAGCCGCACATCTGCAAAATATGCAAATCATTTTACTCAGTGGGCGTGACGGTGGCAAAGCAGCGCAAAGTGCTGATATAGAAATACGTGTTCCCAGTCAATCGACGGCACGTATTCAAGAAGTTCACTTATTGATCATTCATTCTTTGTGCGACATCATTGATCAGATGTTCACTCAGAACCAGTAAAAATAGTGCCCGCTATTTCAAGTGATGCTCGACGGTGCGGATCGCCGTTCGTTATACACAAGTCCATTGACGATATTTTGTAGGGTGCGTCCTACGCACCTTTT
>LUTY01002140.1 GCA_001640045.1 Candidatus Thiomargarita nelsonii
GAACAGAAACCCTTATATGTTTATGTAGAATTTAAGGGCAATCAACTGAGAGTCAGTAAGCCCATTTTGGTTGGTTTAGAAAAAGAATGGTCTGTCAATATTAATAAGCAATTACCGATTAATTTGCAAATGAGTTGGCAAGGGGATGAAGAGCCTATTAGTGTTGCAGCCTTCAATTTTGATATTAGTCTTTTCGCCTCCAGCCGTGGCTCAATTATTAACTTATGGGAAGTCAACACAGGTAAAAAACTACACACATTTGAAGGGCATAAATACGACATATCCTCTCTGGCTTTCAGTCAGGATGGTAAGACTATCGCCTCTGGTAGCATGGATAACACGATTAAAGTCTGGGATGTGAGCAGCGGCAAGTTACTACACACGCTGAAAAAAAGATTATTTTTTGGTGATGGACATAAAGAGTATGTGAGTTCAGTTACCTTTAGTACTAACGGAAAAATGATCATATCAGGCGGTGCCGACAATACAGTTAAAGTATGGCAAGTCAATAAGGGTGAAGTGTTACAGACTTTGAAAGGACATGAAGATGAAGTGACATCCGTGGCGGTTAGGAGACGTGATGATGACATCTTAATGATTGCTTCAGGCAGTAAGGACAAAACGATTAAATTATGGTTTGATGGCATACCTCTTTACACCTTCACTGGGCATCAAAATAGCATCCTATCTCTTGCCATTAGCCCTGATGGAAAGTTGCTTGCCTCTGGCAGTCGGGATAAGACAATCAAATTGTGGCCTACGGTTCCCTGTCAAACGCCACGTACTTTAGAAGGTCATAAAGCTGAAGTGATTTCACTGACTTTCAGTCCTGACGGCAGTTTGTTAGCCTCGGTCAGTGCTTCCGAAATGAAACTGTGGGAGGTAGCCAGTGGATCACTTTTATATACTATACCGGAAGTGGTTTCAAAAAAAACCGAAAATTTTAAGAGTGCTGTTGTTTTTACGCCAGATGGGCGTAAGTTAGCGTTGGTAAATGAATTGAATATTATCAAAATATGGGGGGCTAATCCTGTAGAATAGGGCATTACACTTACTTACTTAAAAAGGAGAAAAACGATGAATAGCTTTAAAATAACGGCGTTAATACTCATCCTATCTTTATCGGGACTGCCCGTGATGGGAGAGGAGAAAGCTGAAGACAATCAAACTCAAGGGGCTTTTTGGGGGGCACTCATAGGTGCTGTAGTCGGTGCTTTTATAGGTGATGAGAACGAAGATCAAGCGAGAAACGCAGCGATTGGGGCGGCGATTGGTGCAGGTGCAGGGCTATTACTAGGCAAAACACTTGATCAGCCTCAAAAAGCGCAAGCGGCAGAGTCGGAAAGTGCTCGTGTAGATCGCATTATTCGAGAAATGCGTGCCACTAACCAACAATTGAGGGAAGATTTGAGCGGCTATCAACAAAAAATTGAGCGGCTCGAACAGGCGAAAAGCCAAGGTAACGTGAATTATCGTGATTTGCAAAAACAAAAGCAAATCTTGCAACAACGCCAAGCGAGTGCAGAACAAGCTTTATCTCAATTGACAAATGAGTTGAAACTTTCACAACAATTTTATCGAAATTCCCAGCGGGAGAATAAGTCAAACGAGTTACTGCAATGGCAAATTAGAATTGCTCAACTGGAGCAGGAAAAATACGAATTGGAATCTAGTATCGATGATTTGATGGCGATGAAGTCTCGTCTATAATTTCGATTCGTCCAAAATAAATTTTGGACTCCAAGAGGATATTTATGCAAGAAACTGTCAAAGATGTATCAATCGAAGTCGCTGTGGAATACCAACAAGTCAAGGACTATTACGGTAAAACATTAAAAAATACGAATGATTTACAAACCGATGCTTGTTGTACGGATGACAACATGCCACGATACATAAAAAATGCGCTTACCGAGGTTCACGAAGAAGTCATGGCGCGTTATTATGGTTGTGGATTGGTAGCCCCTGAGCATCTTGAAGGGATGCGTATTTTGGATTTAGGGAGTGGTTCTGGACGAGATTGTTATGTCTTATCGCGTTTGGTGGGCGAAAAGGGTCAAGTTGTGGGTGTTGATATGACATTGGAACAACTTGAGGTAGCGAATAAATATATTGATTACCATACACAAAAATATGGTTATAACAAAGCCAATGTGGAATTCAAGCACGGTTATATTGAATGTTTGGATGAGCTTGGTTTTGAGGACAATAGTTTTGATATTATTATTTCTAATTGCGTGATTAATCTTTCGCCCGACAAAGAGGCTGTCTTGCGTGAAGTTTATCGAGTGCTGAAGCCAGGTGGAGAAATCTATTTTTCTGATGTTTATGCTGATCGTCGAGTGCCTACCGCTTTAGTGAAAAATCCCTTGTTGTACGGTGAATGTTTAAGCGGTGCTTTGTATTGGAACGATTTTTTGACGCTTGCAAAAAAAATGGGGTTTATCGATCCGCGTTTAGTAGAAGATCGGCGTCTTAAAATTGATAATGAAGACGTTCAGACATTAGTTGGCAGTATTCGTTTTTTCTCTGCTACCTATCGTTTGTTTAAATTGCCCGACTTAGAAAGTGCTTGTGAAAACTATGGGCAAGCTGTGATTTACAAAGGTACTATCCCGTACCATGAAAATGTGTTTAAGTTGGATAAACATCATCTTATTGAGACGGGTAAAGTTTTTCCAGTTTGTGGCAACACTTATCGGATGTTGCATGAAACACGCTTTGCGCCCCATTTTGAATTTATTGGTCATTGGGATACGCACTATGGCATTTTTGAAGGTTGTGGTACGAGTTTACCTTTTAAGGATGAGAGTCAGGGGATGACTGAGAGTCTGGAGATGAATGAGGCTACGTGTGGTTGTTGTTAAATAATCAATCAAAAAACATTTCAGTTGTTTCGGGAATGGAGCGAAGCGGATTTCCCGAAACCC
>LUTY01002131.1 GCA_001640045.1 Candidatus Thiomargarita nelsonii
GACAAACTGGGATAGCTTGTGTCAATTTTTTAGTGAAAAATCATATTTCAGTGCGCCTTTTTAATAGCTTCGACATATAGGGTGCTCGCTACAATGGATAGCAATGCGGTTGCTAAAGTTATTAGCCAAAATGTGGGGGATGTCGGTATTTCATAATCAAGGAAATATACAAGGAGCATTAGTGCAATAGCCGATATTAATCGAGCCGAAAAAACCAGCAACCATGAGTCGATATGTTGACATTTTTGTTTTATGAGCAAATCGTGCGTTTTGTTGAAAAGCCGGCGCAACCAGAGCCAACCCCCTCTGATCCAGAAAAGGCATTAGCCTCTATGGGTATTTATGTATTTAATGCCGAATTTTTGTATGATCAATTGCGGATAGATTCAAAGTTGCCGAATTCCAGCCATGATTTTGGTAAGGATATTATTCCCTCCCTCATTGAAAAACATCGCGTTTTTGCCTATCGCTTTCGCGACGCTCAAAAAGGTAAAGAAGATGATTATTGGCGTGACGTGGGCACGCTGGATGCGTTTTGGGAGGCTAATATGGATTTGGTATCTGTGGTTCCACAATTGA
>LUTY01002132.1 GCA_001640045.1 Candidatus Thiomargarita nelsonii
AAGAATTCCCAGTCACGAGCCCCCTGAGTGGGGATGGACTGGTACTCGACAAAGCTCGCTCCATGCCACCGATAGAGTGTGGAGTTGATGTTGTAGGTGGAATCGTTATGGTGGTTAGCCACCGCTAAATAATGGTCAGAGCCAATCGTAAAGTATTCCCAGTCAAGAGCCCCCTGAGTGGGGATGGACTGAAATTCTTCAAACTCAAAGCCCTGTGCATATCCCACGGGTGTTAGAAACAGCAACAACAGGTTGTGGTGGAGTCACAAGCGTCTGAGAAGCTCGCAAAGCAGACAATGAAGCCTCTAATCTTGGCAACATCGCTACGCCGGGACTCACTGAGCGTAAACTCGCCAAATAATGCTCGGCTGAATCGACTTGCTTCTTTTTTAAAGCACCCCGGATCAAATCCACATAACGCTTTTCAATTTTTTCCAAACCCGCCAACGCCTGAGCATTCGTCTGATCCTTATCTAACACCTTCTGATAACATCCCCATGCCGTGCCACTGCCACCACTTAAACGACCGTTTTTAAAATGCCTCTGACATACTCGCAATAATTGCGTTACCTTGGACGG
>LUTY01002133.1 GCA_001640045.1 Candidatus Thiomargarita nelsonii
GCCACATATAAAAATACCGGTTTCTAATATTTTAATCCCTTGAAAACTCTTTGCCTCGCGTCGATGCAGGCAGGTTCTGAGCGAAGTGACTTCTTAGCGAAGCGCACTTTCTTATACACAAGTTTTTTAAGGAGACTCAAGTCGGAAAGACACTTGTGTATGATTAAAAATAGAATATCTGGGTATAGCCGTCTACAGATGGCGTGGTTGGATAAAAGAAGGCGACTCAAATGTCTGATGAAATTAAATACAAATATAAAATTTCCCAATATCAATGGGATGATTTGTTAAATCTTTGGGAAGCCATTAAAAATGGCGATACACCTGAATGGTCACCGGGCAAAGCTTTTGAGTATCTCATCGTTCGCGCCTTTCAACTTGAGGGGGCTGACGTTATTTACCCATTTAGTGTGAAAATGGCGAGAGAGGAACTTGAGCAAATTGACGGAGTGGTTTACACAAGTGGGCTTGCCTGTTTAATTGAATCTAAAGATCAAAAGACATCAGTCAATATTGAACCCATTGCCAAGTTGCGTAATCAATTGCTTCGCAGACCAGCAACCGCCATTGGCATGATTT
>LUTY01002134.1 GCA_001640045.1 Candidatus Thiomargarita nelsonii
AGCACTTAAACCTAATAATATAGCAACGCTGAACGACATCAAACTAAACGATAGTCGAATAATTTATGTTGGCGAACAGCACGATAAATTCGCTCATCATCTCAACCAATTGAGAGTCATCAAAAAATTGCATGAAGCCGGCTATAAAATCGCTGTGGGTATGGAAATGTTCCAAGTGCCCTACCAAAAAGCATTAGATGATTACATGGCAGGGCTTATTTCAGAGCGGCGTTTTCTCAAAGAATCGGGCTATTTTAGCAATTGGCGTTTTGACTATAATCTATATAAGCCAATCATAGATTACCTCAAAAGCAATGGTATTCCGCTGATCGCGCTCAACCTCGAAAAGGAGATTACTGGCAAAGTCGCTCGCGAAGGTATCCATAGCCTAACAGCCGAAGAAAAACAACGCTTACCGTCAGAAATAGACTTATCCAATGAACAATATCGAGAAGTGTTATACCAAGTGTTCCTCATACACCAAAAGCATCAGGGACATCAGGATTTTGAATACTTTTTGCAAACGCAAGCGCTTTGGGACGAAACCATGGCACAAACGGCGGATAAATTTCTTGTCG
>LUTY01002135.1 GCA_001640045.1 Candidatus Thiomargarita nelsonii
GGCACAAATTCACCGTTATCCACATAACGATATGCAAGCCCTCGCACATTTACTAGCCAACTCTAAAGCGCAACATAAATTAATTATCACTGATGGCATATTTAGCATGGATGGTGATATTGCGGACTTAGCTAACATTGTCCAACTGGCAAAAACTTATCAAGCCTGGGTAATGGTAGATGACGCGCATGGCTTAGGAGTGATAGGAAAAACTGGGCGTGGCAGCTTGGAAATGTATGACTTGGGGGAAGATGACGTACCCGTGTTAATGGGCACATTAGGCAAAGCTTTTGGCGTATTTGGAGCCTTTGTAGCGGGCAGCCAATTATTGATTGAAGCTTTGATACAATCGGCACGGAGTTATATTTACACCACGGCACTGCCTCCAGCACTGGCAGAAGCGGTGCGGACAAGTTTAGTCATTGCAGAAAAAGAAAGCTGGCGACGGCAACATTTGCATGAACTTATCACCTACTTTCGCACCGCAGCTGCCAAACAACAAATCCCATTAATGGAATCCTTCACACCGATACAACCGATTATTTTAGGCGAATCTGAAAAAGCCTTAGCTGTCAATC
>LUTY01002136.1 GCA_001640045.1 Candidatus Thiomargarita nelsonii
CGCTCGCTTGGGCGCTGACGTCCAGACCGAAGGTGGACTCCTAAAAACGTGGTTGAATTGCAGGCAAAGTTACCCGATATAAATCTAGGCTTCAAATTTACCTTCTTTAAGATTTCTTAGTTTGTTCGTTAGATATTCAACACTGTCCTTCAAGTCTTGCCTCAGCAATTCTATCTCGGATGGTGTCAATATTGGGGGCTTTGGCAAAATGTCCGGCTTCTCCTTGGGTGAGCGCGTTGATTCCAAAACCAAATTGTTCTTTCCACCAGATGTCAAGTTCATTTCCGTGTTTCTCCTGAAGTTTTCGCAACATTTTAGAAGTGATACAGAGATTGGCAGCACCAGGATGTCCTGTCAAAGCAGTCGCCATGAGGACTTGCCCGCCCCGGTTTTCAATATATCCCCGCAGTGACGCAAACGTCCCTCCCATCGTTAGGGTATCGTCAAGTATCAAATAGTTTTGCTCAATATCAACCTGTCCATCAAATATCGGATAATTTACCAGACGGTAGTATGCACCCTTACCTGTCCGACAAGGCTTGTTAATCTGAACAATATCTGTGTGAGTGCTAACTCCC
>LUTY01002137.1 GCA_001640045.1 Candidatus Thiomargarita nelsonii
GGGTGGATTGATACGGATAACCCTTGTCATTGGGAAGGCGTTAAATGTAGTGGAGGACATATAACAGCACTTGAACTCGCATTCACCAACCTAGTCGGATTCATTCCAACGGAATTAGGCAATTTGAGCCACTTAAAAACCCTACAGTTGGGCTCTATTCATGATGATCCAATCTCGTCAATACTCATGAATATACTAGATAAATGTGGCTCTGATGCGTATTGTCTTAAGAGAGCCGGGTGGATTTATTATGATCACATCCAAACTACCGAGAACCACCTCAATGGCCCTATCCCACCAGAACTTGGAAATTTGAGTCAATTGGAGACTCTTCAGCTAGGAGTCGGCAACCTCACTGGTCCTATCCCAGCAGAATTAGGCAACCTGAGCCAATTGAAGACTCTTGAGCTGCACTACAACAATCTGTGCGGAGTAATCCCAGCAAAATTGAAAAACCTATCCTCGTTATCTCAGTTAAACATAGGTAACAACTATTTAAGCTCATATGATCCAGATATTATGGCATTGCTTGATGACACACAAACTTCTTGCTCTCCGCAAATCGAGCTAGAAAAAGA
>LUTY01002138.1 GCA_001640045.1 Candidatus Thiomargarita nelsonii
TACGTTCGACATATTCTAGAAACTTTTCCGGACGATACCGCGCCTTATTTATACTTAATAGAGTTATCATGCCTCTATGAGCCGGTAAAATTGCCTGATATGCAACAAGTTATCCAACATTTTCAGACGAGCAAATATAATCATGCGATCGTCTCACTTCTAGAGTTCATATTAAAACAACGGGCAGAGGGTCGTTGCCATTTAGATTCATCCACGATGGACAAAATGCTTAACGCATTGATACACAATCCGAATAATGCTCGCTATAAAGCCTCTTTTTACTATCAATACGTTATGTTTCATGTTTTTGAAAAACGTTATGAACAGGCAGTACAGGTTGCGAAAAAAGCTTTAGCATTAAGAGATTCGCTCTCGTTGCGCCTGAGGCTGATTGGGTGGTTGATATTAGATGATCAGTTTGATGAAGCGAAGGCGGCTGTGGAAAAATTCCGTGCGGAAATCAATCCCATCAAAGTACATCTTTATGAGAAACAACTGAAGTTGCTGGAAAAGAAAATTGAGGTCACACAGGAACTACGAAAAATGGGCTTTCAAATTAAGGAAGAACGGTAGACTCA
>LUTY01002139.1 GCA_001640045.1 Candidatus Thiomargarita nelsonii
GAGGGGATCAAAGATATGGATGCTGTTCATTTAGCTTGTGCGGAAATTTTTGATTGTGATTTTTTTGTTACCTGCGATGATAAACTGAATGCTTTGCGCTTTTTGTCGTTACATTTTACTTTGGATTATATGGCTCTTCATCAAGAATTATTTGAGGGTTTGACGGCAAAAGAGGTGTATGAAAATGCTACAGAATTTTGGCATAATCGAGATAAACGGCACCTCAAGCAAGAGGATTAGGGGGATGGGCGGGTAACAAGTTGACAAAGCCATGATCAATGGTACATAATTTTTATTGTTGGCGACATAAGACGCCGCTTGTTGAAACTCAAATTGGAGGTAAAAATGAGATATAGAAATTTCGCCTTTGTTGTTATGTTATTGGGGGGGCAGTTCCACCAACGCTGGCTGGTTGAAATTTTTTAGCACTACCTTTTAGGGCATTACCGTGTGGCTTCGTAGCTTGAGCTTTTTAAAGAGAGAGAATAAGTAATGAAACGAAACATCCAAATATTAAGCACTACTTTGTTATTGTTGTTGACTGGTCAGGTTAATGCGACTTTGTTAGGGCCAATTCC
>LUTY01002222.1 GCA_001640045.1 Candidatus Thiomargarita nelsonii
TGCATGTAATAAAGTTTGCAACTAAACCTGCCAGGTTTTGAAAACCTGGCAGGTTTGCCTTTAAAGTTGACTAAGTTGTTTCATTCACGTTCCTAAGTGGGTCAATCTGGAAATTTTAAAACAAAGATTTATTAAGACCCGCAGGGTTGTCAAAACCCCGCAGGTCAAAAGACTCACCAAACTGCGAGTTTTTTTTATCGTTCCCTTTACGACATTTCAATGCCATTAAGTTAAGCGCAAAGCGCTGCTTGGAACGAAATGGCACCGTTGAACGAATTTCCGTGCAAAGCAGTGCTTTGCACGTTTTTGTGCTTAACTTATACTTAACTAGGCCATAAACTAAACGAAACTGTCATTTACTGGCGTTACCCGAGGTGCGACCAGCGAGAGAAATCTTTCAACGGCCAAAGATTCCTCACGAAGTTCGGAATGACAAAAGTGCAAATTGTGCCCGTGCTGAGTATAATGGCATTGAAACGGAGTTTTCTGGTTCCCACGCGCCAGCGTCGTCACTATAGATTTTCAGAAAAATAATTTCAAAACCGCCAACAGCCATGAGCTTTAGCTCATGGCGGTGCTAATTCAATCCTTAACATTAATTTTATCAGTTTTTTGATTTTGAATGATGAGAAAACCTGCGACAATAATCAGCCCCCCACCGCTAAAAAACCATAAATCAATCACCTCATTCCAAAATAACCACCCATACAACGCAGCAAAAATCACAGAGACATAACCAAATGGGCCAATTTGAGCTGCAGGCGCCCGTTGATAGGCTTGTGTCATTAATAATTGTGCCACTGTCGCCAATATCGCTATCAGCAACAACAAAGCATATTCTTGCCAAGTCGGTGTTACCCAAGCCCACCACAGTGGTACCACTGAAACTAACATACTGATAAACGAAAAATAAAACACAATATGTATACTCGCCTCGGTGTCAGACATGCGCCGTATAGCCGACTTTGCCAGAGCTGCCAATAGACTGCCCATTAAAGCTATCAAAACCACAGGAGAAAAAGTGACCATGCCTAGTTTTAAAATCACCACCACTCCGAAAAAACCAATTAAAATGGCCCAACGGATTTGCATTGGCACAGCCTCACCTAACCACCAAGCACAGATAATGGGAATAAAAAACGGCACAGTCATTCTAAACAAAACCGCTTCTGCTAAGGGCAAATGGGCATAGATATAGAAAAAACAATACATTGCACCTACACCAGACAGCGAACGCACTAGATGAAAGCGAAACGGTTGACTGTTTATTTTAGTCGTACCATGGCGTAGTATCCAAGGCAACAAAATCAGCACGACGAAAAAATTACGAAAGAAAACGAGGGATTCAGTGGGTAAATCGGTAGACAGCAGTTTGATAATCGCTGCCATTGAAGTGAATAACAATTCAGAGATGATGATAAATATTATCCCTATCTGAAGACTTTGTCTATATCGCATCAGTATTCTTTCTGAGGTTATAAATCAAGAAGTCGGCCAGATTTATCTTGGACGTCCAAGATAAATCTGGCCGACTTCTTGCCGTTTAATTACTCAAAACTAAAGCGGATTTTTGAATTTTGTAAAATCTCAGCAACACTCGCCCAGCCATTTTTGTCTAAACTTAAACCAATGGATTGTGGCTTATGTCGCAGCACATAAGTACCGAACCATGACATCAAACATTTTGCAGGAGCAGGTTGGGCGTTCCACCACTGCGTATGCAACCTTTCGGTTTCAACGTCAGGAGAAATCTGAAAAATATTGTAACGTTTTAGTGAGGCTCTGAAAACGTTTTTCTGGTTCCCACGCGCCGGCGTAGGCAACGAAATAACGGAGCTTGCGACGTTCAACTGCTCTCGCTTCGCTCGTTACTTCGTTTCGTGGTGAGCGAGATCAGCCAGTCTGGACGCGCCAGCGTCCTGTATCATCTCGGAGCAGCGACGCTGGCGCGTGGGAACGAGAAAAACGTTACGGACGGGGTTGCAAACCTACTTTATGCACATATATTTTTAAATATTTTATTTTTAATATTTAAATGGACGGTTCAATACAATAAATGATTAATAATCAAATATTTAATTTATTTAAAACCATTGGAGTGCATAGAGTAGAGGTATTTTGTGGCCTTGGAAAGGTGCTATAATATTCCCCTCCAAAATCAACACATTGAGCTTAAATAATGGAAACGATATATAGTTTTGAGCCAATTGCTGATGCTAATGCAAAAGCACTTATATTGGGATCAATGCCCAGTGAATTATCCCTTAAATCAGCCCAGTATTATGCCTATCCACGAAACAGTTTTTGGATGATTATGGATACCTTATTCGGTGCCAATCCATCGCTACCCTATACAAAAAGAACCCAAATACTGTTATCAAAATCGCTTGCCTTGTGGGATGTCTTAAAAGCCTGTAAGCGCAAAGGCAGTTTGGATGCCAATATTGACAACTCATCAATTATTGTGAACGATTTTGCTTCGTTTTATGCCCAACACCCTAAGCTCAAGTTTGTGTTTTTCAATGGAACCAAAGCAGAAAGTGTTTACAAAAAATATGTGTTTTCTACTATCATTTCGCATTTTCCAACAATCCAGTATATGCGACTACCATCGACAAGTCCTGCTAATGCTTCACTGTCGAGGGAAGAAAAGCTAGCAAAGTGGCATGTGGTAAAAACAGCGGTAGAACAACTACAGCCGACTGTATAACGAAATAAGGCGGCGTTCCCAAAACCGTAATGTCATAAAAAATAATTCAGAGACTGGACGTTTAGACAAAAGAACAATGGGGTGAGTGATATAAGTCACTGACACTTGAGCGATACAAGCCGCTAACGCCCCTGTCAATAATCGATCATCCACCAACATCACCGCCTCAGCAGGTTGCCCACTCAAAGCGATAATTTTTTGTAAACCATCGGGATAGGGTTTCTTTTTCACATCGACAATGCACCGCACCCCAGGATAATGACGCTTAAAATAAGCAATGCGGCTTTCTAAAGGTTTATTAGATAAAACAAAGACTTGTTTTGGACCCAATCTGTTGATACACGCTTGTAGCCAAGGCTCTAATTCTTCGGCAGGCTCTGGCTCGCCATGCGCCGCCAACACTCCATCAAAGTCGAGTACTAAAACGGCAACTCCCTTAAGCTTAAGTGTGGCGATAGAGATTTTATCCAAACGTAAATGGCGGGGACTGGAATGGTAAATTTTTGCTAAGGCATGACGATAGCGGTGCAACATGCGTAAGCTGAAATGGATACGTTTTAATAGTTGCTGCATGATAATAGACCCATACCTGCGGGTGGAAAGCCCGCAGGACATGTCCAAGATAAATCCTTTAAACTACAATTTCAGAAAACCACTTTGAGCCAAAGAACCCTCCTTCTTTAGCTTTCCAGTCATTCTCCACCATCATAAGTTTGAGGCGTTTTTTCATTTCAGGTTCAGGGAGCTTGCCTTTGCTGTGAGATTTGAAAATCGCCAAAGTATCTTCAAACTCTCTTTTGTCAACTTTGCCATCATTGTGAGCAAAGGTATCCAACATCTCCTTGGCGCGTTCTTCTGCTTCCCGTTCAAGTACAAACCCCTTTTCCAAAGAGACTTGTCGGATGATGGCCTGGCCTTCTTCTATCCCCAATCCATTGCGAATGCCCTCTTCAAGGATTTTCTTTTCCTCTTGACGATCGATGTATTGATCATCAAACACCTGAAGCATAATGTAATTAACAAACTGCTTTTTGACTTCTTCAGTTACCATAGTAGTTGAGACTCCATAAAAAAAAATCGCTCATATGATGAGCAAAAAAATTAACAGACATAACACCAATGTTACATGAGCAAAAAAAAAAATCCATTAGATCGCTGAATACCACTTAGAACCAAATAAGCCCCCCTCTTTGGCTTTAAAACCGTTTTCCACCATAATCTGCTTGAGCCGTTTTTTTATTTCAGGTTGAGGCAATTTACCCTTACTGACTTTTTCAAACAGTGCAACAGCATCTTCAAACTCCTTTTTATCAACCTTTCCATCATTAGCCGCCGCTTTTTCTAGCAAATATTTAGCCCGATCATCTGCCTCCCTCTCAAGAACCCAACCCCTTTGCAAAGCCACTTCTTGAATGAGTGCTAAACTCTCTTCTACGCTTATGCCATTTTTGAGACCCACTTCAAGAATTCGCTTCTCTTCTTGACAATCAATGTATTGATCATCAAACGCTTGAAGCGTGATAAATTCAACGAACTGAGCTTTGATCTGTTCTGAAATTGCCATCGTTTAAGCTCCTACCTAACTAAAAAAATACAACACGTTTTCCACACCATAAATGAATGAGTTTAATAAAGAAAGATCACACTAGATAGCAGAAAACCACTTGCCAGCAAATAAGCCGCCCTCTTTGGCTTTCCAGCCATTATCCAGCATCATTTTCTTTAAGCGCCTTTTAAGCTCAGGTTCAGGTATTTTTCCTTTGCAAGCATCATTGAACATCGCTAAAGCATTCTCAAATTCTTTATGATCAATAAAGCCATCATTGAGAGCATATTGCCGAATAATGTTTTTAGTATGTTCTTCGGCCTCCCTTTCAATCACCAAACATTTTTCGGCAGCCACATGTCTTATGATGGACAATCCGTCTTCGACGCGGAGTCCTCTCTTTATCCCCTCTTCAAGGATTTTTTTTTCTTCCTGACGATCTATGTATTGATCATCATAAACCATTAGCATAATGTATTCAATAAATTGTTGTCTAATCTGTTCTGAAAGTTCCATAGTCGCTGCTCCTTGACGAGGCTAAGATCTTTATTCCCAATGATGATCTTTGCTAAAATGATCAAGTTATTCCAAAATACACACTCTGAACAGCAGAGACACAAACCCAAATGAATATACACGAATATCAAGCAAAACAATTATTTACAGAGTATGGCATCCCCGTGCCAGCGGGTCAGCCTGCTTGGAACGCTGAGGGGGCTAAACAACAAGCCCAAACATTAGGCGGTGAGGCTTGGATGGTCAAAGCCCAAGTCCATGCAGGCGGACGTGGCAAAGCAGGCGGCGTTCAACGCGCCCAGACTTTGGAACAAGTGGTAGATATTACCCACCATTTAATTGGGAGTCAATTGATAACTCACCAAACCGGTGCCCGTGGACAACCGATACATTGTGTACTCATTGAAAATACCACGGCAATCAAGAGCGAGCTTTACTTGAGTTTAGTGGTAGATCGTGCCGCCGAGCGTATTGCCGTCATAGCCTCCCGTGCAGGCGGGATGGATATTGAACAAGTCGCTGCCAAAACCCCAGAAAAAATCGTCAGTCGTACCATTGACCCTTTAGTGGGTATAGCTGCCTATCAATGTGGTGAAATTGCCTTTGCTTTGGATTTAGACGCTAATCAGCGTAAGCAATTGACTACGATCTTGTTTGGTTTATATCGTTTATTTGTAGACAAAGATCTCAGTTTAGTTGAAATTAACCCACTTATTATAACTGATCAAGGTCATTTATTAGCACTGGATGCTAAAATCAATCTTGATGATAATGCCCTTTATCGCCATAAGGATTTAGCCGCTTTATATGATCCAACGCAAGAGGATGAAAAGGAATATAAGGCGCGTGAGTTTGATCTCAACTATGTTGCTTTGGATGGCGATATTGCGTGTATGGTCAACGGTGCAGGATTGGCGATGGCAACCATGGACGTGATAAAAATGCAGGTCAAGACGATGTGATTATCGATTTTGACCCTGCCGCCCCGAATGAGGGTATTTGGCTATGGATGAATAATAGCGATTGGGTTCAATTGAGCGA
>LUTY01002148.1 GCA_001640045.1 Candidatus Thiomargarita nelsonii
GTTTAGAAGAGTTTTTCAATTAGCCTCACAGCTAAAAGGCGCACAGTCTACGCTGATACAATTGGCAAGAAAGTTTACCTGCCGCTACATAAAATTGAAATAAGAGATGACAAGGGGGCAATGCCATATTATCAATATCGGCGACATTCCAGGCTGAGACGATGAGCCGTCGGGAATCGGGATTTTTTTTGATTTGCGCGACAAGTTCGCTGATTTGATCAATAGACTTGCCCTCTGCGCTTGGCCAAGATCGCCATTGAGCACCATAAATGGGACCCAATTCTCCATGCTCATCAGCCCAATCATCCCAAATATGCACTTGATTATCAATCAAATACTGGATATTAGTCTCGCCTTTGAGAAACCATAATAGCTCATAAATAATACTGCGAATATGCAGCTTTTTCGTTGTCAGTAACGGAAAACCTTCAGATAAATCAAAGCGTAATTGCCGCCCAAACAGGGACAGAGTCCCCGTCTCGGTTCTGTCGTTTTTTTGGACACCGTTCTCTAAAATATCCTGCACTAGATTTAAATATTGTTTCATTTTTTTTTACTCAATGATATAAACCCTACTCATCACCCATGCTACGTTTGGGAACGAGAAAAAAAATTACATTGGAAAAAGTCGCTCTTTACATGTAAGTAGGTGTCATTATTTGATTTTAAATCAACCCCTTCAAGATATTGCAGCGTTTCCCAGATTCTACCTTCTTCTTCAGGTGGAAAAAATTCCAGTTGTTCATTATCATAAGCTTGTGTTCGGATGAAGGCCCATTCTGCAACTTCCTCACGAGAAAGTTTTTCATCTATTAATTGTTGGAAAATTTCTTTTACCTCGTTTGCAGACACTTGCATAACAGTTATCAGTTCTATTGACATTTAACATGGCGCACTGAAAAAACGGGAGGAAATTATATTTCCTATCAAAACTTGCTACCATTTGTCAAGTCATTTTTAAAACGGTTGGTAGGAGTCCAAGATTTATCTTGGACGTGGCCGATAAGGAAGATACTCCGGTTGCCACATCGCCTGTTTCACGAGAGCCCTTAATTTGTCATCCGGCAAACGTATCCCCAAGCCTGCATCGCGAGCCTCCTTGGCAACAGCAAAGGCAACATTCTCCGAAACATTTCTAATCTCGCGGATATCAGGAAGTAACACCCCCTTGGCAGCGAGATCAGGCGATACCATAGCCGCCAGCGCTTTTGAGGCTACAACAAACATTTGGTCTGTGATTTTCGGTGTCATGGATACAATCGCACCTAAACCAACGCCCGGGAAAATGTACATATTATTGCATTGTGAGATTGGGTGTTCAATATTGTTCACAATCACCGGCGGAAACGGACTACCAGTGCCAACCAAACAACGCCCCTGGGTTGCTTGGAAAGCTTGCTCAGGTGTACATTCACATTTATTATTAGGGTTGGAAAGCGCAAAGATAATCGGTTTTTCAGTATTCTTTGCCATCTGCGAAAGCACTTCTTCAGTAAATGCGCCTGCCACACCGGATGTGCCGATAAGGACGGTTGCCTTGGTATTCAGTACAGTATCAAATAGGTCAACTTTGTCGGACTGACACCAATCTTGAGTAATCGCACGCGGGTGGGCAAAAGGTTCTTGATATTCATGGGGATTCATGTCATCAAAAACTAAACCCTTGTGTCCAATCGGATAAATCCGTTCTTTTGCGGCTGCCATGCTCAAACCTTCTTCCATCATGGCCTGCATTAGGATGCTTGCAATGCCATAGCCAGCTTGTCCAAATCCAAAGAATACATAGCACTGATCTTTGAGCTTTTCATTCTTGCCAGAAATCGCCGCTGACAAAGCCGCAATGGTAGCGGCACCAGTGCCCTGAATGTCATCATCAAAAGAACAAATACGCTCTCGGTAACGGTTCAGTAAACGCAGAGCATGATGTTTGCCAAAATCTTCCCACTGTAGCAAGGCGTGCGGAAAACGGCGTTTCACTGCCTTTACAAATTCTTCAATGACTTCATAATAATGATCTCCCGTTAATCGTTCATGTCTGAGCCCTAAATAAAGTGGATCTTTGAGCAGCTTTTCATTATTGGTTCCCATGTCGAGCAAGATGGGTAAACATAAGGCGGGATGAATACCAGCGCCAACCACATAAAGGCTGGTCTTGCCAACTGGAATGGCCATGCCTCCAACGCCTTGATCGCCCAAGCCAAGGATGCGTTCGCCGTCAGTGACAACAATGAGATTGATGTTGGAAAACGGCGCATTTGCTAAGATTGTGTCAATTTGTGAAATTTGATCGGCGGGTATGTACAATCCCCTTGGCCGACGGAACATGTGGCTATAAGTCTTGGCAGCCTGACCAACGGTTGGGGTATAGACAATTGGCAGCATTTCTTCAGCATGAGCCAAAACTAAACGGTAAAATAAGGTCTCATTCCGGTCGAGCAGGGCGAGCAAGAAGATGAATTTTTCAATGGGTGTCTGTTTCAATGAATAGTTTTCATATACCCGATTAAGCTGTTCTGCCATGGTGGAGTTGTGCCTTGGAAAAATGCCATTCAGGCCAAGCTGCTCACGCTCTAGCTCAGTGAATGCAGAGCCTTTATTATAGATTGGATGTTCTGCTAATTGCTGTCCTGTAAAAGGAACTTCTAGGTATTTTTCCCCAGTCATTGGGTCAATTTGAATGGAAAATTTGTTCATTTTATTTCTCTAATTGTTTTTTTTGAGACCTTTTTATCTACCCCCATACACTTGCTTTGTTTCCACGCTACCAATTTTTTCGGATCATGGTCACATTGCATTGAGATAGAATGCCTTGCTTCCCGTATTGTTTTTGACCACAATAACTACAAGGATTACATTTAAGAATGGATAAGTCAAAACCCTAGCAACACTGGATTTTGATTTATCCTTTTTTAAATGTAATCCTT
>LUTY01002142.1 GCA_001640045.1 Candidatus Thiomargarita nelsonii
CCCCCCCCTTTGCTAAACAAGTAGTACATGCACAACAAGATGATGGATTAGTTTTACGCATTAAAAATTCCTCTAATCATTCTTATTATTACAGTTTAGAGATGAATGGTGATGTGGTTGAAGAATTTAGGAATATTAAAGTTGAGCCTAAGTCACAACTCTATATCGGAACCGTTTTTTTCGACTCCAGTGACGATGAAATATGGAAAATCATTATAAACAAGGATGAACGGCGGTACGAGCGTACTTATAATATCCTACATTTTTCTCGTTCCCACGCGAGGCAAAGGAATGCATGCCTGGACGCTCCGCGTCCTGCAAAAAAAAAGTGAATGGCGGCACCTCGGTTGATGCTCAATCCCGTTTACCAAATAAGCCTTCCAACATCCGTTGTGCGACGGCATACCCTTTATCTGCTGCCTGTCTTATCCAATAAAGGGATAAATTGCTATTTTTTTCCACTCCCCAACCCTGCGCGTACATGATGCCCAACATATATTGTGCTTCAGGCAACTCAGCTTTGGCGGCTCGACGAAAATATTCAACTGCCAGGCGGTTATCCGGTTCCACGCCACGAC
>LUTY01002143.1 GCA_001640045.1 Candidatus Thiomargarita nelsonii
CCCACCGGTAACCATAGCATAACTTATATTACTGCAAGTGATGGGACTGTTTATGGCATAAGCATTGACCGAGAGGGTTTTATTTATACATCTGGCTGGGGGGAGAATCTACTCCGTAAATTAGAGCCTGCAACCAATACCTGGGTCTACAGCGTCCCCATTTCAGGTGGTGCCTGGGGACGTGGTGTTACTGTCGGTCTTGATGGTGATATTTGGGTTGCTCAATCTGGGGCAGACAAGCTCACTCGTCATAATGCAGCAGATGGCAGCCTAATAGCAACCATTCCCGTCGGAAGAGGCCCAACCGGCGTTGCAACGGCAAAAGATGGAAAAATTTGGGTGAGCAACCTTAAATCAAACAATGTGATGCGCGTCGATCCGGCCATTTGATGTCGCATCAGTATGATGGTTTGATGAAAAAGGCTAATTTGAGAGGAACTAGTCCTTTAATGCACTAATTCGACGCAGAGCGTCGATGCATGCATTCCCACGCTCCGCGTGGGAATGCATGTGGCGACGCTCCGTTTGCGAACTTCTTTCGGATCGGCAATCAGGGGACGGTAAATTTCAACTCTAT
>LUTY01002144.1 GCA_001640045.1 Candidatus Thiomargarita nelsonii
AATCCATTGTGAGGCCTTGGTTAAGAGTTCGGAGGAATTGGGTAAAATCTCATCTTGAGAAATGATTGGGGAGACAATCATAAGTCCTTCCCTAATTTCTACGTTATTTATATCAGTATTTGAAAAAGCTTTGGGATTATTATGTTCCTCAAGAAAGGCTTGAAGTTCTTTGACAAAGGGTTCATTGACATCCAGCAAAACCACTTTTGATATGTTAATAAATTCCTTGTGATTTAATACCGCACGGATTTTGTCGAAAATGTATTTTAAAGATTCCATTTCGTTTCCCGGCAACCATTCTGCTGACAGCACCACATCCCATTCCCAAGGAAAATTATCTCGCTTAAAAAGCGCAAATAATTTAAACGGCCCTTTTTCTAGGACAATTGTCTGCGCTATAGCTGAGTATTTTTCTAACAGTGTTTTGTTTTCGTTCATAATATTGTCAAGAGTTTTTTGACGGCATTAAGCATGGCTTGTGCCGTTAGTTGTGTTTCAGTACCAATCTTTCTATAGCGGTTTTCTGAACTCAATTTGTTGGAAACTAATGTCCATTCCGCATAGTAATGAACTTTA
>LUTY01002145.1 GCA_001640045.1 Candidatus Thiomargarita nelsonii
GGATTTTTTCTTCAGACCAAGCGATCCGTTTCGGTGCCTTGAGCGTCTCCGGCAGCATCTTCATCTTTTTGACCATCCCAGGCCAAAGCAAATTGTAATATAATTCTGCACGGATTGAATCAACAGCCGAAGCAGGGATATTATAATTGAGGATACGAGTCTCGTATGGCTTAAGGCGAGTATTTTTACCAATTTTAGTCGCCATTGGCGGTGGCACAGGATGATTGGCATCATCCATCATGGTGTAGACAAAAAAGGCTTTAGCATCTTCCTTAGCCGGATGGGTTTGAAAATTCTGCCAGAGCACTTCGCCATCCGCCGAAAGGGCGGTGAGTTTTAAATACATGTTACGAAAGGGTGCGCCTGTGGGTACATTATGTGGCTGCATATTTTCTACCATCACATCGACTGTCAGCTTATCTCCCACCGTTTGAGTCGTCAGATCAAGTCGTACCGAACGTTTCAACATCGCCAAACTGTAGCCACCGCCCATGCTATGATCCGCGATTCCGCCACTGATGGGCATATGGCAGGATTGGCAATTTTGCTGGCTTTTACCTTCAATGTATTCATCGC
>LUTY01002146.1 GCA_001640045.1 Candidatus Thiomargarita nelsonii
GCCCGTGTCTCCGTCAACACCTGCGACGTGCCCCAAGGCATGTCAGTGAATAATTCTGGTCTGACTTGCTGCATACCTATTAACACATAACCCCCATCTTCTGCCGGCGCTAACACCACAGCATAAGCTTGTTGCAAAGCAACAAAAGCCTCACGAATACTTTCCGCCTTTAAACTCGGACAATCGCTGCCTATCAACACCGCCGGCGCCGCACTGGCTAAAGCATAAGCCATGCGTTCTCCTAAATCAGCCCCTTGTTGACGGTGCAAACTCACACCGAATTCAGTTTGGCAAGCTTGAAAAAACGGATGATATTCATCAGGCGCACACCATAATTGTACAGAAAATAAACCACTGAATTGTTGCAGGCAATGCTTGACTAATTGTTTATGCAAATCAGTTGCCCCCTTTTCGCCTAATTTTGGAATCAGGCGCGTTTTAACCTGACCCTGTTTGGGGGCTTTGGCAAATATTTGTAGTATGCCTTTAGTCATCACTTTCTCACGCGACGCAGAGCGTCGCCAAAAAAACTTTCCAACTCTAGCTAAGAACGCTGTCGTCTAAAACACCTTTTTC
>LUTY01002147.1 GCA_001640045.1 Candidatus Thiomargarita nelsonii
GTCTGGATCAAGGGAAAACGGATTCGCGTTGGTAGTAGCCGCTTCATCACCCAAGAAGGGGTTACCATTCCCCCCGAAATTGAAACCTTGCAAGCCACCTGCCAAGCGCAAGGTTTCGCCTTGGTGTTGGTAGCGATTGATGAGCAAGTGGTCGGCGCACTTGAACTGCACGCGACTATCCGCCCAGAAGCCAAACGAGTAATCCAAGCGTTACGAAAACGGCACTTATCCCTAGCCATCATCTCCGGTGATCAAGAAGAGCCGACCCAAAAACTGGCCTCTGAGTTGGGGATTGAGAGCTACTTTGCCAACACTTTGCCGGAAAACAAGGCCCTGCTCATTAAACAACTACAGGAAAAAGGACGGGTAGTCTGTTTTATTGGCGATGGGATCAATGATGCCATTGCTTTGAAACAAGCCGATGTTTCGATTTCTCTACGGGGGGCAACGACCATCGCCACCGATACCGCCCAAGTTGTGTTGATGGACCAAAGCCTCAATCGACTGGACTATTTGTTAGAATTAGCCCACCAATTTGATCATACCCTTCGTACTGGATTTTTGACGACCATTGT
>LUTY01002154.1 GCA_001640045.1 Candidatus Thiomargarita nelsonii
TGACGAGATCACCCAAGGTGATTGCGCCTAACAGGGTTTGATAGGCAATCAAAGCAAATGAGCCGAACACTGCAATGATACCACTGAGTTCTGTGATTATCTCTGCGATTGAACGTCCGGTGGCAATCCTGATTCGTTCCTCTCGAAGTTGCCCGATATCCTCACGGAACCGACGACGAAAAAGGGAACCTAAATCAAGTAATCGAATTTCCTTGGCGTACTTATCCTCGGTCAATACCTGACTGTAATACCAGCACTGGCGTTCTGCTGTGGTGCGTTCGTACTGCCAGCGATACATTTTACCCGTATATTTTAGATGCACCATGAGACCGGGTATGGCCGCCATGAACAGGACGACGACCACCCCCCAATGGAATGAGACTAACAGGACGACCATCGCCAACAGGGATATCCCAGCCCGACTGAGGTTTTCTAAATCCCGTACAATGTTAAAAGTTCGTTTTGGACCCTCTTTTTTGGCGCGGTGGAGTTTATCGTGGTACTGTGAATTCTCGTAACATGCCAGATCGACTTCAATGGTCTTTGCATGGAGAATATCGTACACATAGTCGGCTACTTTATATATCTGCGCCTCGTGGACCAGTTTACTCAGTGATTGGAGAAGCGCCGCAACAAGGGACACCACGCCGGCGAGTGCAATGAGGATTGCCACATTTTCAAAGGCACCCCCATCGTAGGCCGCTGCTGCCAGATCGACCTCCGCCGCTGCGTCTACTATCAATTTTAACAGGTAGATCGACAAGAGTGGCAGAATACCTTGTACGATGAAGAGCATCAAGCTCGCTATGCTCCATCTGGGACCGCTCTGCCAAATAAGGCGTGTTCTCCGATAAAACCGTAAAACAAGTACTATGGCCAATTGCAAGCGGCGGTTTTGCGTCCATAGTTTTTTTAAGCGAGTGCCAGGCAGATGAAATATATCTCTGCCAACAAACGTAAATCCGGTAATTTCGCTATCTTTTTCATGGAATATAATATCAAGAGGAAAAGCCTCAATATGAAACTTGTGCGAATCGCGAGGAAGCAACCGACTACCACTATCCCAATAAAGGTAACAGATTAACCAGCCATCCCTGATGTCTATTGTGAATCTGTGGATAGAGCCGTTTTTCTTACTCCCATATCTCCCGATATATTTCGTCAAATCTCCGCTTGGCTCTTTTCGTTCTTCTTTTCGCTCAAGCTTGAGATAATCAAGAATTTTCTGATAATAGACATCCCATTCACCATTTGTGTTTTCAAATATCAGAGTATCGAACCGCAGCTGTGCAACCAGTTGGTTAGTGAATTTTTGATAGTGTGTCCAGAGATCAAGTACAGCTTTTTCTCCTTCTAGCTTGTTTGTCAACACATAAGGAGTTTTCTTATCAATATGAATAAACCCGTTTTTCCATGCCACCCCTCGTTTCCGCCACAACCTCCTAATCGCCATTTCGGCATTTTCCTGGTGGAAGTAAATTAACAATGGGTGTAATGGCATTATGATCTCTACGATGGTATGAAAAAATATCGTCACCGTTTCTTTATCAAGATTATTTTGAAACAAAGGACGAATGGAGTCTTGCAGAAAATAACTCTCAATGATGTAAATACGGTCTTCATCTATTATCCTTTGGACAAGCAGCTCCCACTGCTTCGGATAGGTGTCCATAAATTTCAGGACTTGCTGGGGATCATCTCGTGTGTCAACATCCGCATAAGGATAGATGAGTGGGTGATCAGACTGTTCTTCATGAAACCATTGAGCAGAAATCTGATTCATGTCCAATTGTCGTGCTAAAAAGTGAGCCGTTGTTGATTTTCCAGAACCCGTAATTCCATCTATTAGAATAAGTTTATGACGTTTCATGGTTTATTTAGTCCAAGATAAATCTTGGACTCCTAAGTTATCGGTAATGTTGCGCTTGCTTGTTAAATAAATGGGCATACGTCCCGCCCAGACGGATCAAGTCGTCATGATGACCGTGTTCGACAATTCTACCTTTTTCCAACACATAGATGGTGTCAACCATTCTAACAGTAGATAAGCGATGACTGATCAGAATAGCGGTGCGCTCCTTGGTCAATTGGTGGTATTGTTTGAAGATTTCAAATTCAGCTTTGGCATCCAGCGCACTGGTGGGTTCGTCGAGTATGAGGATTTGGGCATCGCGCATAAAGGCGCGGGCAATTGCGATTTTTTGCCATTGTCCGATGCTCAGTTCTTCGCCTTCTTTAAACCATTTACCTAAAAGGGTATCGTAGCCTTTGGGCAGGCTGCGTATCACGGAGTCTGCACCTGAGAACTGCGCGGCGGTGATAATCTGTTCGTGTTCGGGTGGGTGCTCAATATTGCCGAACCAGATATTTTCCCGAGCGGTGAGTTGATATTGGGCGTAGTCCTGAAACACGACACTGATTTGGCGCCGTAATGCCGTCGTTTTAAAGTCGCGGAAGTCCACCCCATCAAGGGTGATACGCCCCTGGGTGGGATCGTACAGGCGGCACAATAACTTAACCAGCGTGGTTTTGCCCGAGCCGTTTTCACCGACTAAAGCGATATGTTCTCCCGGTCGAATGCTTAGGCTGACATCGTCTAAAACGGGCCGAGTACCTGTAGGGTATTTGAAATTGATATGTTCGAGTACAATACTTTTTTGTATTGGTTGGGGAACCGGCTTAGGGTGTTGCGGCTCGACAATCTCAGGTTTGAACTCAAGAAATTCATAGAAATCTGAGACCAACAGGCTATCTTCGTAAAATTCCGATATTCCCCTCAACATCTCCCAGAGAAAACCCTGAGCACGTTGGAATGCCATGTAATACATGACGAGATCACCCAAGGTGATTGCGCCTAACAGGGTTTGATAGGCAATCAAAGCAAATGAGCCGAACACTGCAATGATACCACTGAGTTCTGTG
>LUTY01002149.1 GCA_001640045.1 Candidatus Thiomargarita nelsonii
GGAAGGTTACACCCTAAAAAGGGGTTGTTAAATCTTCTTTATGCTTGGGATATGGCTTTGAGCCATGACTGGTATTTGGTCATTGCCGGTTGGGATCAAAATGGTCACGAAAATGAACTCAAAATGTTGTGTCGAAAATTAGGTATTCAGGATCGTGTGATTTTTGCAGGTCCGCAATTCAACATAGATAAACACGCGAGTTATTCTAGGGCAAACGCTTTTATTTTACCTTCTTTTAGTGAAGGCCTACCCATGGTCATACTAGAGGCTTGGTCGTATGGTTTGCCAGTGTTGATGACGCCACACTGTAATTTACCTGAAGGGGTGGGCGCCGCCATTGAAGTTGAGGCTAATCAAGAGAGTATTGCTCAGGGACTTAATGCACTTTTTTTAATGTCTGATAATGAGCGTCAGACTTTAGGCTTATGTGGACGAAAACTGGTGGCAGAACAATTTACTTGGCCTAAAATTGCGGCTGAAATGCGTTCTGTCTATGAATGGATTTTGGGCGGCGGATCGCCATAGGCGCGACAGCAGGTTACAATTACATACGCGGCGAATTTTGTGAACCCATT
>LUTY01002150.1 GCA_001640045.1 Candidatus Thiomargarita nelsonii
ATTCACATCAAATAATTCCGAAATATGCCGCGCTGTCTCCAAATGCAAAGGCAAGCCCAACATTTGATTAAAATCGCAATCATACACATAACCTTGCCAATCAACACTGATTAAATTGCGACACATCACCGTCTCCAAATTATCATCACTGTGGGCATCGCGTAACAACTGCATATAACTATTAAATTGCCCTTTCGTAATTAAAAAACTCCCAAAACGTTGTATGGGCATATTGCAGAGCGTGTACAATTGATTAAACACTATGCCATACTTTTCCTTTAAAAACTTTTTATAATCAGCTTCTAAAGCGGCTTGTGGTGCTGGCAAATCTGGACCCTGTGGATTAAACACCAAATTAAGTCTCAAACCCGACTCAATTTGTCCATACCCCAAAGCATTGAGTTGACGCAAACCAGCAAGGCTCTCTTGAAATACCCCTTTGCCGCGTTGTCTATCAACGTTTTCTTCCAAATAACAGGGCAAGGAGGCGATAATTTCAACCTCTTGTTCTGCAAGGAACTTTGCTAAATCGGTCTGTTCTGGTACCGATAAAATGGTAAGATTACAACGATCA
>LUTY01002151.1 GCA_001640045.1 Candidatus Thiomargarita nelsonii
AGTACATACTTACCGTTTAGCACCTCATTCCAAGGGAGATGACAATAGAGATGCGGAGGAAATTAAATCGTATCGTGAAAAAGATCCCATCAATTTATTTGCTGCAACTCATGAAAATGTTTATAAAGAAGTGCTTGATACCATTAACCGGAATATCGCACGGATAATAGAGGAAATAGAAGAAGAGGAGTTGAAGATAGAAGATTATTTAGCCACTTTGAATAAACCGGCTGATGCTGTTGATTGGAAAAAATATAAGCCTTCTGGTGAACGATGCGTTACTCTGCTAAATCAGTTTTTTCATGAGGCTATGGCGGACGGAAATACCGTCTTTATAGGAGAAGATGTGTTGTCCCCCTATGGCGGCGCTTTCAAGGTGGCAAAGGGACTTTCGGACAAATTTCCTGCCCGCGTATTTTCTACGCCAATTAGTGAGGCTGCCATTACTGGAATCGGTAACGGGCTCGCTCTATCAGGCATAAAGACTTATGTGGAGATTATGTTTGGTGATTTTGTAACCTTGGCCATGGATCAGATCATCAATCATGCTTCCAAATTTTACTATATGTACAAT
>LUTY01002152.1 GCA_001640045.1 Candidatus Thiomargarita nelsonii
ACCTGAGTGATAGAAAGGCGAGTCGTATCCGTTACATCGGGAAAAAACAGCGACAAAGCAAAGCGTTTTCGACTCCTAAAAGCAGAGGCTAACTGATGTTCCGCCAGTTTCCCCGACAGATTATTCAATAATCCCCGCAATTTGCGATTTTCCATTGTCAAACTATCGACTTGTTTATGAAACTCTTGTTTCAAATCGGGCACAAAACCAGCGATTTCCTCTTCAAAGCGATTTCGTAAAATTAAATTGAGCGTTCCATCTGACAGCCCCTTAAATTGAATATCAGAAACCCCTCTATCAATCAAATCCCCCTCACTCAATTGCACCAATCGCTGTTGAATTTTATCAATACTCAAGTCAATTTGCAACTCTCCTTTGAGTTCCTTTGGTGTCCAATAACGATCCGCATGTTTACTTAAATGAAGTAACAAACTTTTAGCATATCTCTCATTCACCTTTTGCAAAGTCAATTGAAGGTACTCATTCCAAGTATCTGACATTTCTGAACGCCGGTACGAAATTTCATAATTCACCGCGTCCACTACCCCATCAGCTGTGGTCAAATCTTTGTCTT
>LUTY01002153.1 GCA_001640045.1 Candidatus Thiomargarita nelsonii
GCACTTTTATATAGCAAATGTATTCCATCGCTAGTCTGATATTTATTAGCATCATATTTTTTTACCCAGTTGAATTCTGCATACGAAAACATTTTTAATAAAATTAATCGACGGGCATTATACCTTTTTGAAGACAAAAGAGTTTGGTGTACAGGCATTTGAAAAAAAACTATTTTTACTCCCATCTTTTTGAAATAATCTATCAACCCTTTAAGTTCACGAAGTTCTCTATTATCAACAAATACATCAACACGACTATTGTTTTGATGATGCCTTATAAGACTAGATTTTAATATTTTTTCATTTTGTTTGATATTCATTTTATTTGCATGGCTTTTTCAAAAATGATTTTTAATTAAAGTTAACGCAATATTGATGGGTTGATATGAGTATTGAAGTGATATTATGTTTCCTCTAATTCTCCAAATAACGGGGGTAAACAAGCTATCAAGCATGTCACTATTTAACTGTTTCTCTATAATATTTGTTTCAATAAATATAACTTCAGGAATATGACTGCTTTCCTTAATTATATTCAGCCCAGTTAGAACAGAACCTCCAGCAAATGATAAA
>LUTY01002164.1 GCA_001640045.1 Candidatus Thiomargarita nelsonii
TGAGTAATTATATTTCTAATGCTGCCAGTGGCAAGGCCGATGATGGTTTTATTCAGCGGTTTCAATTGCTTGTTAGCTCAGTACCCAAACCTGACAGCGTGGTTGATTTACCTGCTCCAGTGGCTCCAGTGATGGTGACAACGCCTCTGATCGTCATGGCAAATTTTTTAAAAATGGCGGGGGCATTCAATTGTTCTAGGGTTAAAACTTTTGAGGGAATGGTACGAAGAACAGCAGCAGCACCACGATTTTGGACGTAGACATTGACGCGAAATCGTGCGATCCCGGGAATGGCAAAAGAAAAGTCACATTCGTGGTATTTTTCATACTCTTTACGCTGCCTATCGTCCATCACGTCATAGATCATGTCGCGCACTTGAGTATGATCAAGTGGGGGCATATCAACCCTATTCATCTCCCCGTTTATGCGTACCATAGGTTGCACGCCGGCAGAGATGTGTAAATCGGAGACATTATTTTTCACACCAAAAGTGAGTAACTCAGTGATATTCATTATCAGTTATCAGTTATCAGTTATAAAAAAACAGTTTTAACAAGGTTTTGACCCGCAGATATTTTTGGGTAGCTCAGGAGTGCAAGGCGTACCTTGCAATATGTTATAGTCCACAAAAATATTGATAATTGTTAACATTATTTATGGGGCTTACAAAAAATTGTAACCCCACTTGAAATTCGAGAGAACACCCCAATACCGCCAGTGGCGGTAGGTGTGTTCTAGCCTCAAATCGTTGGCTAGGTAAAAAAAAGCGTGTCAATCAGGACAAACTTGGCCACTCTTCCTGAGAGATAGGAACCTTTATGAGTTCAGACAAAGTTTGATTGACTAAAGTAACCCTAAGCTCCAGCGAGGGGATAATGGGTTGATCGTTCCCGTGTTCGGATTTATTAACATTTATCAATAATGTCAATATTTAACAACCAAATTGCGATCTCATACTCTCCTTAAATACCCACCTACCGTCCAACTCATAGTTTAGTTATGAATATACCCAACAGTCAATCCATTTTAAATTCTTCACAAAAAGGTCTTGTCGTTGAACATTTACAATGTATCCGAGACGATAGAGTACTGTTTGAAGATTTGAATTTTAGCCTATCGGAGGGACAATTGCTCCAGATAGAAGGTCATAATGGTAGTGGCAAAACCAGCCTATTGCGTATTTTATGTGGTTTAACCTTGCCGACGGAAGGGACAGTTTATTGGAACAATCAGGATATTGAAGAAATTCAATCTAGTTACTGGGCGACTTTAGCTTATATCGGACATACTCACGGCATCAAAGCAGAATTGACTGCCTTGGAAAATTTAGCGATGGCACGGGCTTTAGCGACAACACCCACTTCTGTTGATCTAGCTGATGCGTTAGCTCAAGTGGGTTTATACGGTTTTGAAGATGTCCCAACTCGCAGCCTGTCTGCTGGTCAACAACGTCGCGTTGCTTTGGCACGCTTGTTAGTCAGTGAGGCGCAATTATGGATACTTGATGAACCTTTTACTGCCCTAGATAAAACCGCCATTAAGATGGTTGAAGAGTTACTTGATGCACATGCCAAACAAGGGGGGATGGCGGTGTTGACTTCGCACCATACCGTTAATTGTACACATACCACTATTTTAAGGCTCAGCAACTAGACACCAAAAAAACGCATATCGAACAAGGTTTTGACCTGCGGGGTTTTCGCAGGTCTTTTTTTTTGCGTCCTTTTTGAACCTTTTTCGTCTCTATATCAATTAATGAATGGGAGAACACTATGTCCGACACACTTGAACCAATTTGGCAAGAATATCATACTCAACTTCATCGATTCATCCTGAATCAGGTTAATAATACCTCTATTGCCGATGACATCCTCCAAGATGTTTTTCTCAAAATTCATTCTCGGATAAATACACTTAAGGCGCAGACTAAGCTCAAAAGTTGGATTTATCAGATCACACGTCATGCGATTATTGATCATTACCGTACCCAGAAAAAATGGGAGCCACTCTCTGACAAACTGGTTGCACCTGAACGAGAGCCCAGTGAGCGAGCGAGGGAAGAGATTGAAAATTGTCTCCTTTCCTTGCTTCAAAATCTACCCGACAATTATCGTCAAGCACTGATATGGTCTGAAATTGATGGACTCAAACAAATAGAAGTCGCTGACAAACTCGGTTTATCTTGGTCCGGTGCTAAAAGCCGAATACAACGGGGGCTCGCCATGATAAAGGAGAGACTTTTAAAATGTTGCCAGTTTGAATTTGATCACCGAGGCACTTTGATAGATTATGAACTGAAAAAAAAACTTTGCTGAGTCATGACTGCATCCTTTTTGAACATTCTTCGTCTAAATCAATTGATAATTCATAAAGGAGATTAAAAATGCCCACATTCAATCATAACGAAATTCACCAAGCCGTGCGTAAGACTTATGGATTAGTTGCCCAAACCGAGGCTAGTTGCTGCAACCCTGGCTGTTGCAGCACGGGCTCTAATCCTCAAGAGATTTCACTCAAGCTAGGCTATAGCAACGACGATCTGACAACAGTCCCAACAGGGGCGAATTTGGGCTTAGGATGTGGCAATCCACAGGCCATTGCAGCCCTAAAGCCCAGAGAAACTGTGCTCGATTTAGGTAGTGGTGCTGGATTTGACTGCTTTCTCGCCGCAAGTGCTGTCGGAGACAAGGGATTTGTGCTGGGCATCGATATGACACAGGAAATGATTAGCAAAGCACGCGAAAATGCGGTCAAAGCTGGATTTCAGAACGTAGAATTTCGGCAGGGACAGATCGAAAACTTGCCCGTTGTCGATAACAGCATTGATGTGATTATCTCCAATTGTGTTATCAACCTTTCACCGGCCAAACAAAAGGTTTTTAAAGAGGCTTATCGGGTTTTGAAACCGGGGGGG
>LUTY01002155.1 GCA_001640045.1 Candidatus Thiomargarita nelsonii
CGTTACGTGTTTATCAAATCTTATCTTGGACTCCTAGTGTTCTGCATCGAGTTGAATTTCCACCCGCCGATTTTTTGCCCAAGCGGTTTCTGTGTGTCCTGGAGCAAGGGGTTTGCTGCTACCATAACCGCGAGCTTTCATGTCTCTTTCTGGTATGCCACGTTGTGCTAGGGCTCTTTTAATGGCCTTTGCACGTTGTTCGGAGAGTTGTTGGTTGAGTTGAGCACTTCGTGCTTGCGTTTGTCCTGCCCAAGCTTGTTCGTCGGAATGCCCGCTGATATAAACCATTCTATGTTGATTGTTCAAAGCGAGGGCAATTTCATCCAGTTGTGGTTGATATCCAAGGTTTATTTGGGCACTGCCGGTCTTAAAATTGATATTGCGGAATACTACAATAGATGTTAGAACTGCTTTAGTGTCAGCAGCACTGGCTACGGATTTGTATTGCCGACGACATTGTGTCGCCAATTGGTAGAGCTTTTGTAAACGCGCTTTATCGTAGAGCAGTTCTAAACTTTCAATTCGTCAATCATGTTTATGATGTTTCTACGCCTGGTAAATTGGTAGATGCTA
>LUTY01002156.1 GCA_001640045.1 Candidatus Thiomargarita nelsonii
TGGAAACACGGATTGATGAATTGGTATTCATTTCATCGTGAAGCCAACGGGAAAATAATCCGTGTTCTTCTCGCTTAACGCTAATTTCATAATAGTCTTCTTGCCCGACGGGAGAAGTCAGGGTATAAGTCCGTTGTACCCAACGCCCTGCAATTTGGGCTTCAATGCGAATATGTTGCCCAGGTAAATGGGATGATACCGGGGCATGTTTGGGACGAAAGCGAAATGATTTAACTTCAAAAGTCACGGGCAAAACACTGACAACATCAACGGGTTCCATATCAGAACGTCCGACGATTTCGGCTAAGAGGGGAGCACAGGAGCCACAGACTCGTGAAGCACCCGTGCGCTCTGCTAACTTTTCAACCGTATCGCAATTATCCGCGACTGCCTGATTTAATACGCCTCGTGTCACGCCAGTACACTTACAAACAACGGCACTATCTTTAAAACTTTCGCGTTCTCGTTCTAACCAAAGTTCGCCCTTTTCACGGAACAAGGCCAATTGCCAAGGCCAAACTCGCTTATCTTGGATGATCAATTGAATCACACGCCCCAAATCAGGCCATTCAC
>LUTY01002157.1 GCA_001640045.1 Candidatus Thiomargarita nelsonii
ACCAAAACCCTTATTAATTCTAATACGCACATAACTTTCAACAAAACGCTCATCGCTTAGCAAATTATCTGTCTGCAATTGGATAACTACCTTGTCAATCACGCTCGCTGCAAATCCTTTTTTGAGCAATTTATGACGTAACTCATCGCTCGCGTGTTCGCGTATTGATAAATACCCTATCGCACTATTTCGTGCTTGTGCAACTGAGAAAGGCTCAATCATGTTATCACCCAGACCTCAGAGGTTTTCAAAACCTCTGAGGTCTTTTCAGAGACTAATTAAACTTTCTTACCACCCGCGTTGGTTTTCTTAGGCACCGTTTTTTCCACTTTCTCTTGGGCAGGCTCTTTAGCCAGCAACTTATCACGGATTTGCTGCTCAATGGTCTCTGCCACTTGTTTGTGTTCTTTCAAATAGTTACGCGCATTATCTTTACCCTGAGCAATCTTATCCCCTTTGTAGCTATACCACGCGCCAGCTTTATCAATAATATCATATTTGGAGCCTAACTCAATCAGTTCACTCTCGTGCGAAATGCCTTCGCCGTACAGAATATCAAACACCACCTCTTTA
>LUTY01002158.1 GCA_001640045.1 Candidatus Thiomargarita nelsonii
AGTGGTTTCCTCACCTGAATAAATTCGTAATAAAGGTGCAAGTCGATATTTTTCCAGCACAAGCGGTGTTTCTTCAGTCTCAAAAGGTAATGCTGAAGTCACTTCTCTGGTTAAATCAAGCATATATGCCTGCCACAGGTTATGCTCCCAAGTTAAATCCTCTTCTAGGGCTTTAATACGGTATGCGGACTCTTTTAAATGCTGCTCATACTCAGTACGCAGTTTGGACGTTTCCTGTTCATGCTGTTGCTGCAAATGTTCTTCATGGTCCGCTTGGCGTTTTTTTATCTGCTCTGCATGTTCAGTACGCAGCGTGGTCGTTTCTTGTTCATGCTGTTGTTGTTGCTGGGTCAAGCGCTGTTCGTATTCCGTATGCAGTTGCTGGAAATGTTCCTCATGGTCCGCTTGGAGTTGAACCTGTAATTGATAAATCTCTTTTTCATGTTCACCTTTCAAGACATGTGTCTCATCGACATGCACTTTTTTTAAAGCGCTGATTTGCGCTTGATGTTGCGTCATCAGATCGTCAAATCTGGCGTTTGATGCGGCGGTTAAGGCTAAACTTGCGCGTC
>LUTY01002159.1 GCA_001640045.1 Candidatus Thiomargarita nelsonii
TAAGATCAGCAGATAGTTCTTATCTCGCTGGTCCTGATGATATTTATGTTTCTCCTAGCCAAATACGTCGTTTTAATTTGCGTACTGGCGATACTGTTTCTGGTAAAATTCGCCCGCCTAAAGAGGGTGAGCGCTATTTTGCTCTTTTGAAAGTTAATCAAATTAATTTTGAAGATCCTGAACTGGCTAAACATAAGGTGTTGTTTGAGAATTTGACTCCGTTGTTTGCCAACAGGCGACTTAATTTGGAATTGGGTAATGGCAGCCAGGAGGATTTGACACCACGCATTATTGATTTGATTGCTCCTATCGGTAAAGGTCAACGTGGTTTGATCGTTTCTCCGCCGAAGTCGGGTAAAACCATGATGTTGCAAAACATTGCTCAGTCTATTGCTATCAATCATCCAGAGTGTTATTTAGTTGTTCTTTTGATTGATGAGCGTCCTGAAGAAGTGACGGAAATGATGCGTTCTGTGCAGGGGGAGGTGGTTTCAAGTACTTTTGATGAGCCCGCCACCATTGACCTGGGCCTGAATAACCTGGCGACATGCGTTACCAATGGCGTTGTTGAA
>LUTY01002160.1 GCA_001640045.1 Candidatus Thiomargarita nelsonii
TGAGACTGGCAGTTTAAGCTTGACAAATTCAATAGTTGGGGCCTCCACTTATGGTGCCGGAAATGCCGGCGAGGTACAAATTAAGGCGACAAATAGTATAACGCTAGTCTCAGATAGTGAGAAGAGCGGATTAATCGTGGATACTAATAGTAGTGGTGATGCTGGCTCGCTTTTCATTGATACCAGCCATTTAAGCATTACAAATTCTGTTATTCAAGCCTCAACTCATGGGCCCGGAAAGGGCGGCAATGTACAAATTAAGGCAAATAGTATAGCGTTCTCCGATGGCAGTGAATTAAACGTTTTGGCTTTTTCGGGTAGTAGTGGTGATGCCGGCTCGCTTGCCATTGATACCGGCAGTTTAAGCTTGACAAATTCCTCTTTTATTAGTGCCGGTACGGAGGGTAGCGGAGAAGGTGGCGATATACAAATTCAGGCAAATGATATAACGCTCGAAGATGAGAGTTCCTTAGATGTGAGTACTATAGGAAGTGGTGATGCCGGCTCGCTTTTCATTGAGACAGGCAGTTTAAGCTTGACAAATAATGCCTTTATTGCTAGTTTCACTCAGG
>LUTY01002161.1 GCA_001640045.1 Candidatus Thiomargarita nelsonii
AAAAATTTCCGTCTGTTCAAAGAATTGAAAATTGAACATTTGGGGCGCGTCAACTTAATTGTTGGGCGGAATAATTCTGGTAAAACGTGCTTGTTGGAAGCATTGTGGATTTATGGGAGTAATGCTAATCCGGCAGTACTGGAAAATATAATTTCTCAACGTGATGAAAATTGGGAAAATACTCAACTCATTGACGAACATAATCCATTACGGTTTATTTATTATAATTATTACTCTAATGAATCCATTATAATTGCCCCCCTCCAAAAATTGACGCTTGAAAATTGGCCAAAAATGGAATTAATATTTGATAATTTAGGCGATCGAGGTTCATTTAAGAATTATCCCCCTTCCATCAACTTTCCTGATTTTCCAAATAATGAACATACCCAGTTTGTAGGTACGACGATGGCAAACCAAAAGGTAGAAAATTTATGGAATAACATTTTTGTGACACCTTTAGAAGAACACGTTCTCAAAGGCTTACATTTATTTGATCAAAATATACAAAAAGTGGGATTGATTGTCAAACCAGATAAAAATATCCCCATGATTTTTTTTAAAAATGAACG
>LUTY01002162.1 GCA_001640045.1 Candidatus Thiomargarita nelsonii
GCCCATGCCATGAGCGGCGATAGGGAAAAATGCCTTGCGGTGGGCATACATAAAATGGGTCCAAATAAGAGAGCAAAAACAATCCGTTGATTTCGCTAATCCGTTGTACTAGCTAAAGGGTTTGGCACAAACGAATATGGTTCCCACGCTGGCGCGTGGGAACCATAAAAATGATAACTGAATTGATATCAATGACTTTCCGGTTGCGGTTCCGTGTATTTCTGAGTGGTAAAAACTAGATAATCAGCCTCTTCTTTCCAAGCGTCTGGAGACAAACCAGCCTTTTTTGCTAAATAAGAAAGCGTCTGTTCGCGATCCCAGCCCTGCTCCAAGGCGACTTCGGGAAGAAATACCGCACTGCGTCCATCCTTTTCGAGAATGATGCCATGTTTACCTACTTCAAATTCCTTATAAGATGCAATTGGCTCGGGCTGACTCAGGACACTCACTTCTATCGTAAGAAAGGCAAGTTCATCAGGCTGAACAGGAGAAAAGCGGGGATCGTCGAGTGCCGCCCTCTGGGCATTGATTATCACCGACCGGTAAAGCGGATCATTGGGCTGGATAGTGCC
>LUTY01002163.1 GCA_001640045.1 Candidatus Thiomargarita nelsonii
ATTCCTAGGTTAATTTTTAGTTTAAAATTTTAACCTATTTTTGTTATTTATCCAATCGGGTAGCGCTATATCAACTCTATAGGGATGAAATTTAGGTTGATAAAGGCAGGCAAGTTTAAGATGGGAAGTGAAAAGGGGCGTGATAATGAAAAACCCGTCCATTGGGTAGAGATAACCAAGGATTTTTATATGGGGGTTTATCAGGTGACAGTTGGGCAGTATAAGAAATATGTGGATGAAAAGGAGGGGAATTTTGAACCGGGGTGTAACAAGCAAGGAGATAATGCAGCAGTAACAGGGGTATCATGGGATGATGCACAGGGGTTTATTTCGTGGTTGAATGAGAAAGAGGGGGGTGAGCATTATAGGTTGCCTACAGAGGCTCAATGGGAATATAGCGCGAGAGCGGGGACGACTACTGAGTATTCTTTTGGGGATGATAAGTCTTTGCTAGGAGATTATGCTTGGTACGATGAGAATGCTTATGATGTAGGAGAAAAATATGCACATATCGTCGGACAGAAAAAGCCAAACCCTTGGGGACTGTATGATATGCATGGGAATATATGGGA
>LUTY01002171.1 GCA_001640045.1 Candidatus Thiomargarita nelsonii
TCATCCACCGCCGCTAATACGTCTTTGTGGAAATAAGCGGCTCTTTGATAGAATCCGCTGGCTTTCTCTTTTTCAACAAAAGCTTTATTCATTTCTTTTTGTGTAAGTGGCGATAAGTTTTGACGGTGCCGTTTCCATGAATCGTGACGAGCCATTGCCTTTCACCTCTTTTTTGTTCATATTGATATTGAAATATTCAGTTTATCACTTTGTACAAAGGTATTCAATAAAATAAGAAACCCATCTTGAAGTCCGTCGGGTCGTTTGGCCCACACCAACCGAAGAAATTGTTGAAATGCGCGGCGGGCATAAGCGTAAGAGTGATCGTAAATTATTCCCAGGTTATCTCCTCGTGCAGATGAACATGAACGATGTCGATAATCAGCAGATGGATGAAAATGGCGAGCCATTGCCATTAAGGGATGAAATTTGGCATTTAGTTAAGAGTGTTCCTAAAGTCTTATCTTTCATTGGTGGTACTCAAGAGCGTCCTGCCCCCATTTCCGATAAAGAAGCTGATGCGATTTTACAGCGTATTCAAGAAGGAGCTTCTAAGCCTCGTCCTAAAATTTTATTTGAAGTGGGAGAGGTGGTGCGTGTGATTGATGGGCCTTTCACCGATTGTAGTGGGGTGGTTGAGGAAGTGGATTATGATAAAAATCGCTTGAGTGTGGCGGTACGTATTTTAGGTCGTCCTACGCCGGTGGAATTGGGTTTTGGGGAAGTTGAAAAGGAATAAGCGGGGAGCTTTTTTAAAAAAGCGTTTGCACCCAACAAGGTTTTTATTATGGCAAAAAAAGTTCAAGCCTATATTAAATTACAAGTCAAAGCCGGACAGGCTAATCCCAGTCCGCCCGTTGGTCCAGCACTGGGTCAACATGGGCTCCAGATCATGGAGTTCTGTAAAGCATTTAATGCACAAACTCAACATCTTGAGGCAGGTTTGCCTACCCCTGTTGTGATTACGGCCTATACTGATCGCAGTTTTACTTTTATTATTAAAACGACCCCAGCTTCTATTTTGTTGAAAAAAGCGGCGGGGCTTGATAAAGGAAGTCCAACACCTCATACGCATAAAGTCGGAAAGGTGACACGGGGACAGGTTGAAGAGATCGCCAGTGCGAAAATGCCCGATTTGACCGCCTCCGATATGGACGCTGCGGTGCGAACTATTGCCGGTAGTGCGCGGAGTATGGGCATTGAAGTGGAGGGACTTTAAATGGCAAAGCGTTCTAAACGGTTGAAAGCTATCAGAGAACAGCTACAGCCCGGACAATTTTATCCCGTGGTTGAAGCGTTTGAATTATTAAAGTCCTTTCCCCCGGCCAAATTTGTTGAATCGGTCGATGTCAGTGTTAATTTAGGCGTTGATCCGCGTAAGTCTGATCAAGCAGTACGCGGCTCGACTGTTTTGCCCCATGGCACCGGTAAAAATATACGGGTGGCCGCCTCAAACAATTCCGTCTTATATCTCAACCAAGCCGTCAAACCTTCAGCCGTTTCCTTAAAATACCAGACCAAATCAAACTGACTTGTCCCATCCTCGTCCACCCTAAAAGGCTCCACCCTCAAGCCCGAAAAACTGAGACTGGGCACCGACGCATTTTGGAGAACAAACAGCACTTGAAATAGCGGAGCGTGCCCCGGCACTGAATGAAGCATTTCCACTAATTTGTCGAAAGGCAAATCCTGATGACTATAAGCCCCCAAAGCCACTTCTCGGACACGGCTCAACAATTCCCGAAAAGGCGGATTACCCGACAAATCAGTACGCAAAGCCAACAAATTAGCAAATAACCCAAGAAGTCCCTTAATCTCAGCCCGATTACGTCCCCCAGTAGATGAAAATACTAAAATATCATCTTGCTTCGTATAGCGAAACAGTAACGTCTGAAAAGCCGCCAAAAGCGTCACAAATAAAGTCACTCCCTCACCTTGGCTGAGTGCTCGAAGTGATTTATACAAATGCGTAGGAATTTCTAAAGTTTGAGAAGCCGCCCTACCACGGCGATTAGCCGATAAATTCAACCGAGGAACACGGACACTCAATTGTTCCCTCCAATAGGCTAATTGCTTTTCCAACACTTCACCTTTAAACCATTGTCGCTGCCAGTGAGCAAAATCGGCGTATTGAACCGGTAGCTCAGGAAGTGGCGAAGGCTTTCCGGTAGAAAAAGCTTCATAGAGTGCCATCAATTCTTGAATGAGTATGCCCCTAGATTGATCATCGAAACAAATCTGATGCGTGATCAAAACCAAGACATAATCTTCGGTATCCAAGCGAAGTAAATGTGTCCGTAGCAATGGTCCTCGCGTCAGATCAAAGGGTTTTTGAATTTCTTCGCTAATCCGTCGGCGTGCCTCGGTCTCAGGTTCGAAAAATGGCCGGCAATCCGTCACCGATAAATGCCATGTCTGGGCTGGCGTGAGACGTTGTGAAGGTAAGGTAGTCCGCAAAACTTCGTGGCGGCGTAAAATTTCATTAAGACTCTGTTCTAGGGCTGCGACGTTTAATGGTCCTTTCAAGCGTTGGATGATGGACTTGTTATAAATAGGATTCTCAGGCTCAAGTTGGTGCAGAAGCCAGAGACGTTCTTGAGCAAAAGAGAGTGGCAAGGGGCCGGTTCGTGGCACCGGTTGCAGTGGTGGTGCTTGGCGTTGTGAATTGACGACGGAGCGGACAGATCGCCATAGGGCGGTGCGACCTTCTTGTTTTTGGTATGATGGAGATTTTGGCGTGGTATCAATGGCTAACTGTGTCATGGCTTATCCTTTGGTTTTGTTGTCGAGAGTAAAATTTATGAGGATGGCGTGCCGCCCGCCAAGAGGAAACGTCTGGGCAACCACAAGGGATTGCCCCTACATTAATAGCATTGGGTTGAAGCATGGATGCTTAAGCCGCCAACCGATAA
>LUTY01002165.1 GCA_001640045.1 Candidatus Thiomargarita nelsonii
ACGTGGACCAGGATTACCCAAGCCCACTATGAGCGATACGCTTATTATTTAATCTCCTTTTTTCTCTTCAGCTTCTGCGGCGGCACCTTCTTGAGCTTGAGCCTCTTCTTCTTCATCGGCTTTGTCGCCACGCGCTAAATGTACAGAAACAACGGCTAGATTATGTTCGCTACCATGCAAAAGTTCGACAGCTTCAGGGAGAACCAAATCAGATAAGTGTACAATTTCATTGAGTTTGATATTGACTAAATCAACATCAATAAATTCAGGCAAATCTTTGGGCAAACAAGATATTTCAACTTCAGTCATATGATGTGATACAACACCACCGCCTTGTTTAACCCCAACACATTGATTTTCATTAAGAAAGTGTAGTGGCACACGCATATGCAGTTTTTGAGTTTCACTGACACGCTGCAAATCTAAATGCATCACTGCGGGACGATAGGGATGACGTTGTAAATCTTTAAGTACTACCTTTTCGACTTCACCCTCAATATTGACAGTCAATATATGCGAATAAAATCCCTCAAGCTCTAATTGTTTCAGCAAATCGTTATGGGATAAGGTTA
>LUTY01002166.1 GCA_001640045.1 Candidatus Thiomargarita nelsonii
ATAGTGCCTTAGCATCTATTTTAAAAAAGCAAGGCAAGTATTCCGAGGCGATTTATGCAAGCGAATTGTCTGAAAGCCTAAGTCACGCATTTTTGCACAAGTCTGTCTAAAAGTTTCTAGCCCTTCTTTTGCCTCATATATACTTGCAAAAGGCGTTATTGAAAGTTCATTAAAAATGTAAACGTCCATAGCGTGTTATTTCAATAATTCATCCAATTGATTACCAAATTCATCAAAAAAGCCTTTAGGCCTTTTATCAAGTCGGCCATTTTCGTCTAAAAAAGGCTGAATAATTTCAGTCATATGTTCTTCATGATCGCGTTCAAAAAAGAAAATGCCCACATTTTCTGGTGATATATTTTTATGTTTAGCGGCTACACGCACGCCGTTTAATACATGATCACTATGCGTCTCAATAAACAGTTGTACGCCATTTTCAGCAGCCAGCGCAAACAATTTTCCTAAACGAGCTTGTCCTTGTGGATGTAAATGTGATTCTGGATTTTCAATAATCAGCAAATCACCGGGGCTGGCAAACAAAACGGCTGTCACTACTGGCAAAACATAAGTC
>LUTY01002167.1 GCA_001640045.1 Candidatus Thiomargarita nelsonii
GTGACAGCCATTGCCGGCAGTTCTGCTTGGTTTGACCGAGGATTTGTCACTTATTCTAACGCCGCTAAACAAGAAATATTAGACGTGCGCCCCAAAACTTTGGCAAAATATGGCGCGGTGAGTGAGCAAACCGTCTTAGAAATGGTCAACGGAGCCTTAGCACACAGTCAAGCCCAAGTCGGAGTCGCAATCAGTGGCATTGCAGGACCTAGCGGCGGGACACCCGATAAACCCGTCGGCACCGTCTGGATCGCCTACGCTTTTCCAAATAATATTTATGCACAATGCCATCATTTTAGCGGAGATCGTCGCCACATTCGGGAGCAAGCGGTGATAACCGCTTTGCAAAGCTTGTTGCATGGACTGTAGAGAAAAAATATGTCAACACAATGGGATATTGCCCAATCACGGACACTTTATAATCTTGAACATTGGAGCGAAGGTTATTTTGATATTAACCCAAATGGCGAAGTAACAGTCTCTCCCATACCCGGACAAGCCGCTACTATCAATCTCCACGAATTAGCCCAAAGTTTTGCCGCCCATGGCTTATCTCTGCCCGTATTAGTAC
>LUTY01002168.1 GCA_001640045.1 Candidatus Thiomargarita nelsonii
CCCTCTAAGGCGGTGCCATCTGTTGTGGCATAATCCACTTCTAATGTGCCATTTGTCTCGCCACCTCGACGGACGATGAGGGTGACGGTGCCGGCATTTTCAGCGACTTCAATCCTATATGCAGTAAAAAATCCTCCAGGACAAGGTGTTTGAGTGGTAGTCCAATCAGGGTTATGCTCATTAAGCCAAGCGATAAGGGCAGGTGAGGAAGCGGTTAAGTGGTTGTTGTCTAAGCTTAGCCACGACATATTATTAAAGTTCATCAACGAAAGTGGGATGTTTCCGCACAGTTGGTTGTTAGATAGAACGAGATCAATTAAGCTCAAATTCCCCAGTTCAGCAGGGATAGAACCGCTAAGTTGATTGCGAGACAGATAGAGCCAATCCAACTTGCTCAAGTTACCCAGTTCTGCTGGGATTGAACCGCTGAGTTGGTTGTTCTCCAGCGAGATAGCAATCAAATTGCTCAAGTTACCCAGTTCAGTTGGGATAGAACCGCTGAGTTGGTTGATCCGCAGACAGAGATTCTCCAAATTGCCCAAGTTACCCAGTTCTGCTGGGATAGAACCG
>LUTY01002169.1 GCA_001640045.1 Candidatus Thiomargarita nelsonii
CACGGCGTTTAGGTGATCCTACCCGCCCAGTTTCACCAACACAATAGGGTGGAAAGCATGTAAATAAGCAATGTCTTCAGCATGGACATTGAAATCAATAGGTGCTTCATCAAATAACAAACGGCACATAAAAGCCTTTTTTTGTTTCGCTTTCTGGACAATATTTAGGATATTTTTATCATATTTTGACTTTAAAAAATCATTTAAAGTGCCTAAAAAATCATCCATTGTCACGGGGCGATTTTTAACTTTTTCAACCATATCAGCGGCTAATGCACAAACGAGTCCCGGCTGTCCTTTGGTGTTATCATAAATCGCTTTGATGACTTTATCTTCAAAAGTTTGTCCTGAGTCCTTAACAAATTGCTCAATCAATGAATTGACTTCTGCTGGGGTAAAATAAGAGACTTTGAGTTCTTCGGCTATATTAAAGGGGGAAGCCCCCGATGTGATCAGTTCAGCAATGGTACTCACGCCAACCAGGATTAGGGAATGGAGAGCATGATATTTTTTGCGATGATACATTTGCCGAAACGAATGCATTATCTCACTCAATACCACATCAGGTAT
>LUTY01002170.1 GCA_001640045.1 Candidatus Thiomargarita nelsonii
TTTTTACGATTGGTTTAAAACTAAAAATCAAAGATTTACTTCAGGTTGAAATATGGGGTGGAGCACTGGCACACATGCTAATATTTAGCCTGGTTTCCGTCGCAATATTATTACTGCTAAAACAACTGGGCTTACCCTTATTTAGCCAGTTATCGGTGATAAACGCCTTAATTATTAGCTTTGCATTGTCTTTTTCAAGTACAGTTTTTGTGGTTAAGACTCTGGATGAGCGAGGAGACTTTCTTGCACGCTATGGACAAATTGCCATTGGCATCTTGATTATCCAAGATCTGGTTGCTGTTCTATATTTGGGCGTATCTGCTGCAAAAATTCCTTCAATTTGGGCAACTGGTTTGATTGTTTTGCTTTTTGTTGGTCGCCCTTTGATTATCAAGTTATCGACTCAAATTGGTCATGGCGAATTATTGCTGTTATTTGGTTTATCCATGGCCTTAGGAGGTTCAGCACTGTTTGAAGCAGTTGATATGAAAGCAGATTTAGGTGCTTTGGTCTTTGGTAAATGTTTGAGCCAAAAATGGTTATCAAAATGCAAATCAAGTAAAGTGCCAT
>LUTY01002180.1 GCA_001640045.1 Candidatus Thiomargarita nelsonii
GGCCAGATTTAACTTATCAAGTTTAAGCTTGTATTCTATTACACAAGTCTGATAACATCAGATTTTCTCGTTTTGTAATAGTCAAAAAATATTATGGCTATTTGCAATTTTTATATTTAAAATCATATTTATAGTATATTTTATACTACATTTTCTAGGTTTGTATTCTAAAAAAAAACATTTTTGGAGAGGGGTCATTGATGAGTGAAAAATTGGTCAATCTCACTATTAACGGAAAACCAATCTCCGCGTCGCCATCGCTTTCCGCGATTCAAGCCTTATGGCACGCTGGCTACACAAGAGTCGAAGGGATTGGTTGTCTCGAAGGGGTTTGCGGCTCTTGCCGTATTATGGTGCGCCGTGCAAACCAGAAAGAAGTCACCATGCAATTAGGCTGCCAAACCTTTGTTGAGGAAGGGATGCAGATTATTTTTATGGCTTTTCCTAACCCGACACACCATTCTTATCAACTCACCGATATTAAAAATTCATGGGATGTTCAAGGGCAATTTCATCATATTTTTCCTGAAGCCAGTCTTTGTAGAAGCTGCGGCTTGAACTGGCGGCTAAAGGCAAGTTTAAAGAATCCGGAGACTTATTTGTTGAATGTGTCATGTGTAACTTGTGCATGACGGGTTGCCCTGAACATATTGCACCCAATCACGTTGGATTATTTTGCCGTCGAGTAGAAGCTTATTTCCATCTACGTCCTTCTAACTTGATTAGCCGTTTAGAAGAATTACGTCAAGGCGAACTGCGGGTTGTATTATAATAGATAGGAGAAAGGAAACGATGGGCATACCTTATGATGAAGCGTTGAAACGCTATCAGCAGGACAAAGAACATACGCTGCCAGAAATGAATGAATTGTTGGGTAATTACCACCCTGACTATTACCAAAATTCTGTGGTTGAATTACAAATTGGGACCAATCGCGGTGAGCCTTGTCATTCTCAATTGGCTGAAATGTTACAAGCAGATGCCCGCATTGATGAAGCCGATTTAGCCGGCACTTCGATTACTGAAACTAATATATTAGTCATCGGGGGCGGCGGCGCCGGTTGTGCGGCAGCCCTGACGGCGGCTAGAAATGGGGCTAAAGTGATTTTGGCCACTAAATTACGCTTGGGTGACAGCAATACCGTGATGGCTGAAGGGGGCATACAAGCGTCTATTGAGCCCCACGATACGCCACAGGCACATTATAATGATACGTTGAAAGCGGGTCACAATAAAGCGAACAAAAAATTAGTCGCCACCATGGTCATGGAAGCCCCAGAGGTGATCCGCTGGTTAATCCAGGAAGGTATGCAGTTTGATCAGAATGAATTTGGTGATTTATTAACTCGCCGTCCCGGTGGTGCTTCTGCTGACAGAATTGTTTATTACCGAGATTACACCGGCTTAGAAATGATGCGCGTCTTGCGCGAGGCTGTGTATAACACCAATATCGAAGTGTGGGATCACAGTCCGGTTGTTGAACTACTTTCCAGTGAAACTGGACATTGTGCAGGCGCGGTGGTTTATTCTTTGGAAGAACACGCCTATAAAATAATTAAAGCCCAAGCGGTTATTCTCGCCACTGGGGGGATTGGGCGTATGCACATCAATGGTTTTCCTACAACTAATCACTTTGGTGCCACAGGTGACGGTTTAGTGCTGGCTTATCGTTTGGGCGCAAAATTGCGAGATTTGGATTCTTTTCAGTACCATCCTACGGGTCTTGCCTATCCCAGTCAGATTGCGGGTTCTTTAATCACGGAAGGGGTGCGCTCCGCCGGCGTTCAGTTATTAAATGGTGTCGGAGAACGTTTTGTTGATGAATTAAAACCGCGTGATTATATTTCGGCGGCTATTCTCCGCGAATGTGCTGAGGGGCGGGGAGTTCAGGTAGATGAAAATACGGTGGGTGTGTGGTTGGATACGCCGAATCTTGAATTGCGTAAACCGGGTTTGATGAAGGAGCGTTTTCCCAAGCTGTTTCATCTTGCTAAACAGGGTAATATTGATCCCACTAAAATTCCCTTGCTCGTTTATCCAGCACTGCATTATCAAAATGGGGGCGTGGTGATTGATGAGAATGGTCAAACGACTGTCCCTGATTTGTATTGTGTGGGGGAAGTCAGTGGCGGCATACATGGTAGAAACCGTATTATGGGTAATGCTTTGCTGGAAATTATTTGTTTTGGACGGCGGGCGGGTGCTATGGCGGCACAAAATATCAGTGCGCGTGGGCATAAAAAAAGCGGTATTGAACATTTGAGCAAATTGCGTCGAGATTTAAGCCGTGCCAATTTGCCGATGAAGGTGAAAAGCCCGATGTTGTTTCCGGCTTGTGCTAATTTTGAACTTTAGAAATAAAATTATGGAACATTTAAACCAAGTTCTTTTACACGAAAATAGTAGAGTCGGGCCAGATTTAGAGGCTTGGCTTGCACACGGGGGCGGTGAAGGTTTAGAAATCGCTTTACAAGACCCTGCCGCCATCATTCCCCTGATAAAAGAATCAGGATTAAGAGGTTTAGGGGGCAGTGGTTTTCCCACCCACCGCAAGTGGACGGCTGTTGCAGAAAAAAAGCATGGCAAAGAAAAGTATTTGATTTGCAATGGTAATGAAGATGAGCCTGGGACTTTTAAGGATCGTATCTTATTAGAGGAAACCCCCCACCAACTGATTGAAGGGGCGATGATTACTGCATTGGCGACTGGCATTAATCGCATTGTTTTTTATGTTAATCCTGTGTGGATCAATGGGAAGGCTCCGATTTTTATTTCAAAGTATCGGATAAAATCCAACAACCGTTGGAATTTTCTATATTACTCTCTTCT
>LUTY01002172.1 GCA_001640045.1 Candidatus Thiomargarita nelsonii
AATCAATTAAATCAAGAGATAACTCAGTTACGAAATCAACAACAGCTTATCGTCAAATTGCTGGAAAACAACCAGAAATTAAAAAATACTCGGGTGATGAATAAAGAACGCTGGGTGGCTCTATTAAGAGCCACGGGTTTAGATGAGGTTTTGATGCAGAAATGGCATATTGAATTCGAGAAAATGTCACCTGAGACGCATCAAGATTTTCTAGAATCATTAGGTATTCCGATGGAGGAAATCGTACTGATACGAAAATGGTCTGTTGAAAATTTCTAGTTAATGCGAGGTGCAACTTTTAATGTAAAGTTATTGATAATAAAAATATATTATGTTGGGGATATAGATAGACCAGTGTGCCGATTGGCATCAGCGGTGGCATTGCTGGGCTTTATCTACTGAATCTTGGCGGGGCACATTTGGACAAGCTCGGCTTGTATCGCTTTCGCAAGCCAAAGTTGGGTGAGGATAAGCTGAGCGCCACTTGAAATGACACGGGGAGCGATTTGGCGAAGGTATTGTTTTTTGGTACAACTGCTATCATTACTATACTCTGACTGAAAAATGGC
>LUTY01002173.1 GCA_001640045.1 Candidatus Thiomargarita nelsonii
GAGCCTGTCGGACTTTTCATTTCAGCTAAGCCTTTTTTATTGAGGCTTTTAATATTGGATTGATAGGGGTTGTCTCGACAAGCGTCCAATATGACAATGTTGACTCCATTATTGGCTTCTTCCATTTGGGCGAGCAAACGATTGGCATCCAAAGCTTCCCAGGGAATGTCGGCTGCTTTTTTAATTTTGGCATCGACGGGCACTAAAAAATTACGACCTTTGGCTTGCAAGCCGTGTCCTGAGAAATAAAATAAGCCTACCCCCCTTTTCTGCGCTAGCCGGTCGCCAAAGGTTTGTATTGCTTCCGTCATGGCGCGATTGCTGAGATTATGCTTTAAGATTACCTCAAAGCCTAGTTTTCTTAGGACTTTTGCCATGTCGTTGGCATCGTTGACGGGATTATCCAGGGTGGGCACTGGTTTTTGGTAGTTGCCGTTGCCTATGACTAGGGCTAGGCGTTCTGAGGCTTGAGCCGTTGTTAGTAGTAGAGCGATTAAAATAAAGGGGGTGTAACGTGACATCTGGTTGTTCTCCTTTAGGATCGCGCATGAAATAACGTCTGAAAGTCA
>LUTY01002174.1 GCA_001640045.1 Candidatus Thiomargarita nelsonii
GATAAAGATAATCAATCTTTTCTCCTTTCGGAGTGAAGAGTCCGTTTTCTGAAATCGTCAACCAGATAGCGGTATAATGGCCTTTGTTATCGGTGCCATAGCGAATATCTAGCCCTAACCCCTCGACAAGTAAAACAATCTGCTTTCTAAACCTAATTTTTCTAGCTTTGCTTGATTCTGTACCACCAAAGTTGTCTCCCACTCCGTCAACGGCTGGTCAATTTCATAACGTTTCAAAATATCATCAGACATAATTCCCCTCCAGTATCGTGTGTATTTCATTTACCTTCATAATGGGCTCATAATAAACGTTTATCCTTATCAAAGTACCATGTCACAAGTTTAGCACAAGCCTAGCTACTCCGAACGTAAATGGCGTAGTTTGTAATAAAAAACTAAGCCTGGATAATTAGAAAAAGAAGTCACCCAAGGCGCCGCCTAATTCATAGGGGATAATATGTAGATCGCCGTGAGTAACTATATGTAAGTGTTCAATGCCTTCTAGGTGTTTGTACAGAGGTTTCCAGAGATCGTTCTCAATTTTTTCCTGTTTTTAGCGTCATTAATTG
>LUTY01002175.1 GCA_001640045.1 Candidatus Thiomargarita nelsonii
CACAGGGTATTTGCTTACGTTATCACGATCCCCGTCGTTTTGGTTGTGTTTTATGGACAACAATCCTCAATCATCGCCTATTGGTCAACTTGGGCATTGAGCCATTGGAAACGGAATTAATGGGGGAATATCTGCACCATCATGCACAAGGGCGGCGGGTAGCGGTGAAACAATACATTATGAATGCTCAGATTATCGTAGGCGTTGGCAATATTTATGCTAACGAAGCCTTATTTTTAGCAGGCATTCATCCAAATCAGGCAGCCGGTAGCTTGCACTTGGAGGATTATCAACGCCTTGCTGATATAATCAAACAAGTCTTAAGCGAAGCGATTGAAATGGGCGGCACCACTTTGCGTGATTTTACTGATAGTGCCGGTAATCCTGGCTATTTTAAGCAATCACTACGAGTGTATGGACGCGCAGGGTTGGCGTGTGTGCAGTGCGGAAAGACGGTAGAACAGCAAAAAATCGGACAACGTGCTACTTATTATTGTCCGGTTTGTCAAAGTCAACGTGATAGCTGATAATATCCAAGCTTCGATAGAAATCCTATTTTTAAAAAAAAT
>LUTY01002176.1 GCA_001640045.1 Candidatus Thiomargarita nelsonii
CAGGGCAGTGATATGCGTCCACCTAATATGGTGTGCGTCAAAGCCGATGTGCCGCTGAGCGAGTTAAGCAACTATCAAACAGAACTCAAATCCGCCACGGGTGGACATGGCTTTTTTACCATGGAATTTAGCCATTATGAACCCGTCCCCGCTAATGTTCAGCAGCAATTAAAGGCAGCGTATAAGCCAACAGAAGGAGAAGATTAATCTGTGCAAGGTACGCCTTGCACTCCTCTCGACGGTCTGGAGTGCAAGGCGTACCTTGCACGACAGTCAAAGCAATAATCGCATGGTTTACCTAAGCAATTTGGGAGACAAACCCAACCGGGGGGCAAATCACCATCAACGTATTGATTGCCAAAGTGACCCTCATAGCGAACATTTTTAAATTGACTTACTTTACCACATCCTGAACAAACAAAGGTGGTAGTCAACAAATGCTTTCTCTGCACTTGCTTATCTTTTCTCTTGTTTTTCAACCAAGCAGTAACAAAAATAAATAGACAAGCAACAAACAACGGAATAATTATCAGGGCATCCCATAATCTATTATGCGAATAGCGGGGTGG
>LUTY01002177.1 GCA_001640045.1 Candidatus Thiomargarita nelsonii
CCAGCCTTCAACCACCTTTTAATTATAGGTCTCCAATGTGTATCAATTTGCATAGCTAAATAACTATGGTCAATATTATCGAAACAACCCTTAATATCAGCATCGAGTATCCATTTTTGCTTTCTGAGTAATGTGGCTGCAATTTTATCGATTGCGTCATGACACCCCATACCCGGTCTGAACCCGTAGCTGCAAGATTCAAACTTGGCCTCATAAAATGGTTCTAATGCTAGTTTGGTAGCAGCCTGTAAGGCCCTATCCTTAATCGTAGGAATTCCCAATGGTCTCAACTTCCCATTGGCTTTTGGGATAAAGACCCGTCTAGCGGGCTTTGGTCTATATTTATCCCAACCCCGTTGGATTGTATCGAGCAAATCTTTGACCAGTGCCATTTTTTGTTTAGGCGTTTTGGCTTTAACTTTATCTACACCAGCCGTGCGTTTACCTTTATTATCGGTAGTTACTGTACGCACTGCTAATAGTGATGCGTAATAAGAGTTTTGTAATAGGTACATCAAGCTTTTTGCTTTTTTGTACTTACCTGATTTCGTAGCCCTGTAAATTCGCT
>LUTY01002178.1 GCA_001640045.1 Candidatus Thiomargarita nelsonii
TTTATTAGCTTTAGCAGATGGTAGTTTATTTTATGGAGAGTCAATAGGTGTTGCTGGTCAACGGGTTGGTGAGGTGGTTTTTAATACTGCCATGACTGGCTATCAGGAAATTTTGACGGATCCTTCTTATTGTCGACAAATTGTTACTTTAACTTATCCTCATATTGGTAATGTGGGTGTTAATGCTGAGGATGAGGAATCTCGGCGCGTTTTTGCGGCAGGCTTGGTCATTCGTGATTTGCCCTTGTTGGAAAGTAATTGGCGAGCTGAGGAGTCGCTTGATGCTTATTTACAGCGGCATCAAGTGGTTAGCATTGCGGGGATTGATACGCGACGTTTAACACGGATATTGCGTGAAAAGGGAGCGCAAAATGCTTGCATCGTCGCGGGTGAAAATCTTGATGCAGAGGGAGCTATTCAAGCAGCTAAAGCGTTTGCTGGTTTGCAAGGTATGGATTTGGCAAAAGAGGTGTCTACAGCGCAGCCTTATGTGTGGAAAGAGGGATTATCTTTTCCCCGAAGGGAGAGTCGGGAGGGGCAATGGCATGTCATCGCTTACGATTTTGG
>LUTY01002179.1 GCA_001640045.1 Candidatus Thiomargarita nelsonii
CACCTTATTAGTTATCAGTTATCAGAAAATACCTTTGTAGCACCACGTACTCCAGAGGAAGAACTATTGGCCAGTATCTGGTCAAGCGTTTTAGGACTTCAAAAAGTGGGCATTCACGACAACTTTTTTGAACTCGGCGGGCATTCTCTACTAGCGACACAAATCGTCTCACGTATCCGTCACAGCTTTTCGCTCGAATTGCCACTGCGCCACCTATTTGAATCACCGACCATAGCCGGCTTGACAGAACAACTGAAAGTTGTCCACCGTGACCAATCACTACCCCCAATCACCCCACTCAAACGGGATCAAGTACGGCCCTTATCCTTTGCACAACAAAGGCTCTGGTTTTTAGACCAACTGGAAGGTGAAAATGTCATCTATAACCTGTCAGCGGCATTATGCCTAGAAGGACCACTACACCGTACTGCTCTTGAACAAAGCCTACACGAAATCGTGCAACGTCACCAAAGTTTGCGTACCTGTTTTCCGATGAACAATGGAACCCCACTGGCTCAGGGAGCGTTCCGGTTGAAGTTCTTCAACGAGTTGCTCGAAGGGAAGGTC
>LUTY01002185.1 GCA_001640045.1 Candidatus Thiomargarita nelsonii
GTGGCGTGTGGGGCATAGTCACTTGGCGAGTGTCTATTGATACCCAACACGAAGTTGAAGAATTATTTGATGCCAATTTAGCACAAAGCGCCCGGGTACTGCTTGGACTCATTAAACATGAAATGGAAGATGATGAGGATGATGAGGATGATGAGGATGAAGAGAAAGAGCAAAGAATAGAGATTGAAGAACATCTGTTTGGGCATAGATATGAACAAAAGTTGGCATTTTTAGTACGCACCCGTGAGGGACGTATCTTTATTCGTTCTGCCACCGCCCCTTTGTTTCCTGAGCCGAGCCGTGATTTTACTCCGTTTAGCGATTATCGGATAGACGAGTATTTGTGGCGCGTGTTTACCCTCAAATCGGGTCAATTTTTCGTGCAAACTGGCGAGCGTTATGACATACGTGATGAATTGATTACTGAAATTATGTCTAGTACGCTCAGTGTCTTGCTGATGGCTTTACCTTTCTTAGCTCTTTTGATTTGGATTAGCGTCGGGCGCAGCTTCAAACCTTTACAACAAGTTGCCATCGAAATTGCCGCCCGGACTCCCGAACAATTGCAACCGCTGGATTCCAATAAAATACCTTTAGAAATCAAAGTATTGGTTAATGCGCTCAATAAGCTATTTACCCGTTTGACTCAAGCTTTTGAGAATGAACGGCGTTTTACCGCTGATGCCGCCCATGAATTACGCACCCCATTGGCGGGATTGAAAACGCAAGCTCAAGTAGCACAACGCGCTACGACTCCTCAACAACGCCAACAAGCTTTGCAGCAAATACTGATTGGCGTTGATCGCGCCACCCACTTAGTAGCGCAATTATTGACCTTGGCTCGCATGGATGCCACCCAAACCATGCCCACCGCCCGCGTTGATATGCACGAATTGGTTAGCCAAATTATTATTGATTTAACACCGCAAGCCTTAGACAAAACAATAGATTTAGGCTTGGAAAAGACGGCAACATGCTGTGTCACGCAAGCTAATCAAGATGCCCTATATTTGATGCTCCGCAATTTAGTCGATAATGCTATCCGTTATACACCGGCAGGTGGGCAGGTGACAGTGTCTTTAGATAACCCCCAACCCTCACGATTAACCCTCACGATTAATGATACTGGCCCCGGCATTCCACCTGAGCAACGAGAACATATTTTTGAACGTTTTTATCGGGGCGAAAATCAGAATATTCATGGAAGTGGTTTAGGATTGTCAATTGCTCAAAAGGTGGCTCAATTACACGATGTGGAAATTCAGTTAAATGATGTGCCCAATGGTAGGGGTTTATGTGTGCGGGTAGATTTTTTACTTGGCTTAAAAGAAAGAAGATAAGGAACGTGCATGTAATAAAGTTTGCAACTAAACCTGCCTGAGCATTACTGTCTAGATCACCTGTCACCATAAGATTAGCTGAATTGATGAAGGGAACCCAATTGCTATTATTCATCCTAATCCAGAAGCCGTAAGGAGCACCAAAGTCGATAACCACTTCGTCTTGACCGTTACCATCCAAGTCCCCAGTGACCATGCTATCAGGCGATAATGAGTGCAATTTAACCCAAGAATTGTTGTTCATCCATACCCAAATGCCATCGCTGGCACCAAAGTCTATAAGCACGTCGTCCAGTCCGTTACCATCTAGATCACCTGTTACCATGCTTTCCGGCGAGATGGTGTGCAATTGAACCCAAGTGCTGTTGTTCATCCGTATCCAAATACCATAGTTGGCTCCAAAGTCTATGATCACCTCGTCCAGTCCGTTACCATCTAGATCACCTGTTACCATGCTTTCCGGCAAGATGGTGTGCAATTGAACCCAAGTGCTGTTGTTCATCCATACCCAAATACCATAGCTGGCTCCAAAGTCTATGATAACATCGTCCCGTCCGTTACCGTCTATGTCCCCAGTAACTACGCTTTCCGGCGAGATGGTGTGTAATTGAACCCAAGTGCTGTTGTTCATCCGCACCCAAATACCATAAGTGGCACCAAAGTCTATGATGATATCGTCTTGTCCGTTTCCGTCTAGGTTTCCCGTGACCAGAGTTTCTGCTGATATGGTATGCACATTCGTCCAGGTGTTGTTATTCAAGTAGGCAGAAATACCGCCTGCCCCAAAGTCAACAATCAGGTCGTTCTTAAGAGTGTCATTATCTGTAATAGTCAAGATTGCGCTGCGATGTGTACCTAATCCAGCACCGCCAGTGACATTACCCAGGCTCAGTATCAGTGTTTCATCGCCTTCCACTTGGTCATCGTTAATGATGTCCACCATGAAAGTTTTGTCAGTGGCATCGCCATCAGCCCAGTTCCGTGTCCCGGAGGCTGCGGTGTAGTCGCTGCCGGCTGTGGCAGTGTCGTCGCTGGTGGCATAGTCCGCTGAGACGGCGCCGCTACTACCCCCAGTGCGGGTGACGGTGATGGTGACGGTAACACTGGTTTCGTTGACAGTATAACTGGCGGCTGAAAATTGCAAATAGCTATTAGCCGACAATTGGTCTTCATAAGCGCCTATATCTACTAGGGTATTTACAATCCGAGGATTGCCGTCTTTATCCGTAGTCGGGATAGAAGGTGCTGCGTTGTTACCGGCTTCAATACAAGGTGAGCCTGCTTGTAGGTGATAGTCGGAGTTACCCGCATCAACAAATAAGGGGTTGATGTTGTTTAGGTTGCTTGGATCTATCAGAATAAGAATTTTGAGGTAAAATCCATTCGCGCTTTGATCAAAGTCATTGTTGAATATCTCAACTGGAGATGGCATGAAGTTGTTGTTACCATCGTTGTTGAGATAAAGATCATTTGCTTGGGCAGTGGCACTGTTATTCCAGATGATATTGTTGTAGATGTTGGCTGTGTCAGTATCATCATAAAGTTCAAGCCAAATACCTCCACCGTTG
>LUTY01002181.1 GCA_001640045.1 Candidatus Thiomargarita nelsonii
TTTTAAGGTCCCGCGCAAGATCATAATCTTGGATGAAATCCCTAAAGGACCAACGGTGCTTAGAGGAGAACGGACGGAACAGCCGTACCCTTAGCATACCCACCTTTTCGCCCGATTCCAGTAGGTGCTCCACCGTTTCTTGGACGGCCTCCGCCCCCGAACCCATGAGGATGACCACTTTCTCGGCCTCATCGGCACCAAAGTAGTCGAATAGGCGGTATTGCCGCCCTGTCAGTGCCGCAAACCGGTCCATGACTGATTGCATGATCCCGGGCACCTTTTCGTAGTAAGGGTTTACGGTCTCACGGGCCTGAAAATAGACATCGGGATTTTGGGCGGTACCCCGGATGACGGGATGGTCTGGGCTCATGGCACGCCTGCGGTGGGCACGCACCAAATTGTCCGTGATCATGGCCCGCATGGTTTCATCATCTATGAGCTTGACCTTGGCCACCTCGTGCGAGGTGCGGAAGCCGTCAAAAAAGTGTATAAAGGGTACCCGGGATTCTAGGGTTGTCGCTTGGGCGATCAGGGCACCATCCATCACCTCTTGGGGCGAGTTGGAGG
>LUTY01002182.1 GCA_001640045.1 Candidatus Thiomargarita nelsonii
CTTTCATATCGCCAGTGAGTTTGAATTTGACCACTTGGGCTGTGCCGGCACTTTTTTCTGAGGGCAAGCCATCCCATAGTGCCAGCAGAATCTGACTATGGCGAGCAACATACGCTCAGACAAGGGCATATTGTTTATTTCGGGGATCTCCATAGCTAGAAATATTTTGCTCGCTATCCAACAAGGGCAATTCAAACACCTGCGCTTTTTCTAATAATTCAGTCAAAGTTTGTTTTGACGCTGGTGTATCAAAATCGGTTTCATATAATTTGAGCGGCAAGGGCAATGGGGCTATTAATTGCAGATTTTCCTCTAAAGCCACTTGCGCGACTAAACTATCGGCACCTTCCGCCAGCGGCGAGAGGAGTTGTAAGGGCGTGTTGGGATAATGTTGGCGGAGAAATTGGAAAATCTGGCGCACCGATTGGCGGAGTATTTCCCGATCTTCTTCGCGTAAATCTCGGTGCCCGGTGATGCCGAGCGTGAGGGATTTGTTATTCATAATAATAATATTGATAAAATTTATTTATTATGGCGAATGGGTGACAACGAATAAAAATCTATTAT
>LUTY01002183.1 GCA_001640045.1 Candidatus Thiomargarita nelsonii
CTGGCATCACCAAAGATGTGGTGCATCGTTAAAAGGAGGATATACCGTTGCTGGGCAGTCTGAAAAAGATCGGCCCGTAAGACCGGCCCCTGGGTTAAATCAAAGGGCTGTTCATAAGCCGTTTTTATAGCCGTTCCTAACTGTTGCTCCGACCATTCAACCGCCTGATGGTAATGAAAATGATAAGCACCTGTGGCTTGCACCGTCTGCACCGGTTCCCCATCTACAAGTTCAATAGTGGTTTGCAAGGCCAGATGGCGGTTGACGAGAGCTTGTAACACTTGCTGTAACCGAGTTAAATTCAGGTTGCCATGTATCTCTATGGGCTTGGCCATGTTATAGGCTGGGCTATCGGGAGCATTTTGGTAAATAAACCACAAGGCTTGCTGTCCATAAGACAAAGGATAGCTGTAAGCCTGTCTTTTTTGTTGCAACAACTGGGCTAATAAGGCCCGTTTGTCTGAGGGTGACGATTGTTGAGTCATTGAAATCTTTCCTTTTGTTCCTAATGCGAATTAAGAGTTGAAATCATTTATTGATTGAAAATAGTGCTTTATAAAATCAATA
>LUTY01002184.1 GCA_001640045.1 Candidatus Thiomargarita nelsonii
GAAACGGAAGCCAAACGATTACAGGATGATGCTTTGGCTTTGCAAACGGCTGGGGCTTCCTTGCTAGTTTTGGAATGTGTGCCTAGCGATTTGGCTGCGGCGATCACGGCTTCTTTAAAAATTCCTGTGATAGGAATTGGGGCGGGTGCCGCTTGTGACGGGCAAGTGTTGGTTTTATATGATATGTTGGGCATTACGCCTGGCAAAAGGCCGTCATTTTCTAAAGATTTTTTGCAAGAAACGGGTTCAATACCTGCGGCGATTGATGCTTTTGTGAGTGCGGTGAAAAAGGGCTCTTTTCCAGCGCCTGAACAGAGCTTTTAAACATAAAATGCCATTCAAAAAAAAAAGTGTTTAGTGGTTTGCAATTAATTTTTGATTATGTTTTAATATTGGCGACTGTAATTCTACTTTGTCACATTTAAAAAAATCAATGGCTTGTAGGGCCCACGAAAATTTATGATAATCTGACAAAGTAGAATTGGCTAGCTCACGCCAAGGCAGGCGATTGAAACATCTTTTATATGCCGGTTTCTAGCTTCCAGAGTCTCACCGCCAAGGCAGGC
>LUTY01002194.1 GCA_001640045.1 Candidatus Thiomargarita nelsonii
CCCTGTTTAGCCAAAGATGATCCACGTCGCCGTTCTTTGGATTCTTTAAGGAGTCTTCTGGGATGAATAAAATTCACAGATTACCTCCGCCTGATTGTTTTGATAATCAAATACAAGTTTCTAAAAATAAAAAAATCACATTTTATGAAGAGTTGTGGGATAACAATGGGAAAATAAAACCTCGTTGGAATACGACTTGTAAAGAAGGTGGCAACGTTTCAAAAATCAGACAAACACTTTTAGAAATGTCCAATGAAACTTGTGTTTATTGCGGTATTAAGATTGATAACACAGATATGGATGTTGATCACTATTTACCCTCAAGTCAATTTCCTTATTTAGCCTATTGTTGGGATAATTTATTGCCTAGCTGTAAAAGATGTAATCAAAATAGTAAGTTAGATTCTTTTCCTCAATCATTGTTTGGGAAAAAAATTGTCGAAAATATTTTGTCTGATAAATTTGAACATGATTTTATTTATGATAAAGCGCATATTCTCGGTTCGATAGCTAAAGATGACAGATTGATTGAGCCAACATTTGACAATCCCGAAGAACATTTAGAATTTAATCCTGAGTTTTATTTCTATGAAAGTCAAACAAAAATAGGTGAACTCACTATTCGTAAGTTTTTTAGTAATCATAAAGAAGTTGCTGAAGAGTGGGAAAAATTGAGTAAATTTATTAAAGAAATAATTGTAAAAAATCAAGATGAACAAGCAGCATTGGATTTGGTGAACTTTTATATAACATTACATGGAAAAGAATATGTTTGTTTAAAGTTTTATCAATATTGGTTAAAAGAAAAAGAAGAGGGTAGAATTGATAGAGTTTAAACTGCCTAATGCCCAGTTTTCCCTGCTCCGGCGACCCACATAAAGTGCGCCGCTACACCATGCCGCATTAAAAATACACCAGGGCATATTGTGCGGTAATTATGTAGCAATTTTACTGTAGGGGCAATCCTTTATGGTTGCCCCTGTTAGGCGATGGCATTGATTGAAAGAAAAGGAGTCCAAGATTTATCTTGGACTCATAGCTTATTAAAAAGTGAATCCGTCGTTATTTTTAAACCAGCTAGCACTTTCGATTCAATCACTTCATCGCCCATCAAATCCCCTAGCAGCGCATATTTTTGATTTAAAAGAGTATAAACTTGCACTAGACGTGCTTTCGGATCGGCAATCCAATACTCTGGTACTTGGGCTTTTTCATAAGCACGGAATTTGACCGATTGATCCTGACTGCGTGTGCTAGGCGATAAGACTTCTACAATCAAATCAGGTGCGCCATCAAAGTATTTTGCACCTCTTGCTGGCCATTTTTCGGCCTTGATAAAAAGCACATCAGGTTGAACGGGGCGAGTGTTCTCGGTAAGATGGACTTCAAAAGGGGCGGTTAGCACATAACCGAGTTGATTTGAAGTCACAAAATGCTTTATTTGATAGACAAGTTCAACGACAGTAAATTGATGATCAATATTTGGTGCATTACTCACGTAAAGGACTCCTTCAATAATTTCATAAAGACGACCATCGTCAGGTAAGTTGAGGTAATCTTCGTAAGTCCATTCACCTTGTTTAATCCGTTCTGTCGCTAATGCCGTTGCTTCAGTCATATTTAATACCTCTGTGCAAGTTTTCGTACATCTATATTATTTTACCATCTCGCATTAAAAATGCACCAGGGCATGTAATTCAGCCGCTGCATGGAGAATATATGGTTGAAAATTGGCAATGGCAACTTGGGTTTATACGGTGGATTACGAGTTCTCGCTACAAAAAAAATAGCCTATTCCTTGCCAATTTCCACCTTAACTGGAAAATCTGCCTTTATCAGCTTATCCAGAAGTTATATAAACTTCTGCGGGACGGGGTTTGCAACCCCGTCCGGCAATTTATGTTATTTTTATAATAAAATCAATATATTAATATTAACTGACTGGCATTTAGTTTAAAAGAAGGTTTAGTTTTAGGTATTATTTTTCATTCTCATGCCTTAGAGGAAAACAAACGTTGTCGCACACGTCTAACAGCATTAGGATGAAGCACCATGGCAAGCAATAAATAGAATGTTGTGCGCCAGTAGCATTTTTCCCCATAGTAAGCATTTGCCTGTCGATAATAGGCATCACTCAAAGTGACACAATAGAATTTCAGGCGAAACCATTTGCTTTGTTGTTGGCATTGTTGGAGAAAAGCTTCAAGACTCAACACCTCAGTACCGTTTAACCTAGCTTGACGGCGTTGTTTTATATACTCACCCAATATCTTTTGGTGCAAACTATTATTAAAACTGACACTACTGCCATGAAAACGATATAAATATAAAATCTCAGGCAAAGCAAGCACGAGCCCGTGATCACTCATGCGATCAAATAACTCGGTATCTTCAGCCCCTTCAAATTTTGGATTATATCCTCCTTCCTTAAGGAAAATGTCTTTTTTAAAAAAAGCCGGACCATGAAGCACAGATATATTTTTTCCCTGTTGCCGCATGGCATGAAATTCTTCTTCAGTTTTTACGCCTAAGTTAAAAGGTTTTTTGCTGATAATCTTACCGGCGGCATTGATCTTATGAGCATAAGTTCCCCAGACGACCACAGTGGGAGACTTTTGTGCCGCTTGAACTTGTTTTTCAAGGCGTTGGGGCAGAGAAATATCATCAGCATCCATCATGGCAATCCAATCAGATTTGGCAAGCTTTACCCCAGCATTTCTAGCGGCACCACCACCAACATGATCTGTCTGTACTATACGAATACGCCGATCCTGTGCGGCATATTGCTCGATGATCTTTAAGGTATTATCAGTCGAACCATCGTTGACAATGATGAACTCAAAGTCTTGGAAGGTTTGATTCAGGATACTTTCAATCGCTTCGGCGATATATTTTTCCGC
>LUTY01002186.1 GCA_001640045.1 Candidatus Thiomargarita nelsonii
GGGCCAGAGTGGATATTTAAATGGCCTTTAGCTGCTCGCGAATCCAGGTACACATGGCATCCTTGTGATAGCGCTCGTGCCAATACAAAAATACATTAACATGCTCCATCTCCATACCGGGCAAGGCATCGCGCACCACCAGGTTTCGTCCCTGCGCCAACTCCTCAGCAAACCGCCTGGGCAGGTGGAACAACACGTCACTGCGTTCGCAAAATCTTGCCACTGAGCTAAAGCTGCCTAAGCGCAACGGTACGTGTAAACGCGCTCCGTGCGCCAGATGCCCCTGGGCGATTAAATGCTGTTCCATCATGCCTCCCCCTCGGCCAGTCAAAGATATCAATCCGTGGCTTGCGGCAATATACTTTTTCATGGTCAGTTCCCCCTTAGCTAGCGGATTGTTGGCACTCATTAGAATCACAAAATCTAGACTTACCAGTTTCAAACTTCGCAGTTGAGAGCTATTGGCACTGGGCTGATAGGGCGAGAAAACAAAGTGTACCTCACCCGCTTCTAACAGCGCAAAATGGTTTCCTGGGCTGCTGTACACGTCCAGCACCATCTGAGG
>LUTY01002187.1 GCA_001640045.1 Candidatus Thiomargarita nelsonii
AGTAGCCTTTCTCGTTACTTGGTCGTTTATAGTACTTACTGTTACTGGAATTGTGCTCTATATCGTGCCGCACGGGCGAGTCGCATACTGGGTTCACTGGTCTTTAGCAGGAATGGAGAAAGAACAGTGGGGATGGGTTCACATGATGTTCGGTGGTGTATTCATTATTACAGGAATACTTCATCTTTATTACAACTGGAAACCCTTCAAAAAATACTTCGCGGTTCGAATAAAAGGACATTTAGAATTTAAGCAAGAGATCGTTGTAGCAACGGCTCTTACTCTATTGATTTTCGTTTTGTCAGTTTTAAATATTCCGCCCGCGAGCTGGGTAATTGATCTGAATTCATGGATAAAAGGAACTTGGGTCACTTCACCAGACTTAGAGCCACCTTTTGGGCATGCAGAAGAAGTGTCTCTTGCAGGAATATCCCGGCGCATGAACATCGATCTGAAAAAAGCAATGAATGAGCTAGAGAACAATGGTATTCACATTGAGAGTCAACGTGATTCACTAGAGAAAATAGCTCGTTCCAATCAGACAACACCCATGGCGGTTTATGGA
>LUTY01002188.1 GCA_001640045.1 Candidatus Thiomargarita nelsonii
GAGAACCATCGGGCGTTCTCGTTCCCACGCAGAGCGTGGGAATGCCTGCCCGGACGCTCCGCGTCCTAGTAGGATAGATAAATCAAATAATCAATTTTAGCAGATTAGCACTTTAAGCAAACAGTTTGAGTTTGTTCCTTTTATTTGTTTACTGATAACTGTTCCAACTCTGCCTGACTAAAGCCCGCCGCCAATCGCGCCTCAATATTAAATGGGGGTTTGATATCGCCAGTAAAATATTGCGCTACTAAGCGCTGAAAAGTCGTCTCTGGCATCAAATTCCGCTCAGCACAACAATGGACAAACCAACGCGAACCTATCGCCACATGCCCAATTTCATCATGCAAAATGATTTGTAATATTTCGACCAAGGTTTGTAAATTTTGTGCTTGCAGCTTAGCAATAATTGGGGGAGTCGCATCTAAGCCACGCGCTTCTAACACTCTCGGCACTAATGCCATCCTGATTAATACATCATGCGCCGTCTTCACCGCCATTTCCCATAAACCATTGTGGGCATTCAAGTCACCATACACATAAGCTAATTGTTGTAATTGTTCATGC
>LUTY01002189.1 GCA_001640045.1 Candidatus Thiomargarita nelsonii
TGGGGTGAGGGGAGTGTCTATGAAACACTTAATATGTCCAAGCTCTGGGAACTCCCCTTGGTGGTTATTGTAGAAAACAATAATATATCCCAGACCACTCCTTCATTATTGAATAGGGCTGGTACAATTGAGGGACGTGTGCGGGGATTTAATATAGACTACATAAGCATTATCTCCCGTGATGTGTGGGAATGCCGTGAACTTACCGCTCCATCCATCGAGAAGGTACGTCAGAAATCAGGCCCCCTAGTCATTGAATTTGAAACCGACAGGCTTGGTTCACATAGCAAGGGAGATGATACCCGTCCTCTTGAGTTAATCAAAAAAATAAAAAAGAATGATTGGTTTTGGGCCTTGCAAGAGAAATATCCAGAACAGTTTCATCGTATCCTACCAATGGTCCAAGAAAGGATAGAAAAACTAGCTCAGGAGATTTCTTCAAGACCATTTTCAAGTTGGAGTGGCTATGAAAACTGAGAAAGTCGTAGAGAACCTTAATCGGGCACTCCATACGATCTTTGAAAGTGATCAGTCTGTTTACCTGATTGGTGAGTTTAATATATA
>LUTY01002190.1 GCA_001640045.1 Candidatus Thiomargarita nelsonii
CCACGGGCTAAAATCCGCAGCGCGTCATCGGGTAGCCAAATCACCAAACGACGCTGTAAACGGACATAAGCACTACGCCGCCAGTTCACTTGCTGAAGTGTGCGATATTGCAGTTCAGTATCTTTGGAGGGGAGCCGCGACTCTAAATCGTATAAAAATACCGCAGCCTCCGGTGATTTATCTTGCAAATATTCAGCCAGTGCATTAAATCACGCACCGCACCGCCGCTCTTTGTTACCAATTGATTGACTAAATCAGGAGAACTAAACACTTTATCAATATTGACACGCTTAGCGACGACTTCAATGAGCTTGGCTTGTCCCTGCTCAGTGCTATACTTGACCATTGGAATAACAAAAGGTGTCGCGGGAAAAGCATCAATCAGATTTTCGTTTGACACCAATGAAATGGGCGCTGTGTAGATAATACTGCAAGTCGGTGCTCTGCATGATGCACAAATAAGGCGGCATGGCTGGATTGACCATCTTGCAATTCTCGATAGTGCATTTTTTCAAGCCCATCGACAATGATAACTAAATCCTTAAAATCGCGTTTTTGTACTTG
>LUTY01002191.1 GCA_001640045.1 Candidatus Thiomargarita nelsonii
ACTTGTGCTCCATTAAGTACAATGTCAATAATTATCAATGAAATTGTTATCTGACCGTCTTACAAATCAACATCATTAGGAGATGATACCTTCAAAGTGACTCAGGAAGGTGTTTTGTAAAAAAGGGCATTTAGGAGTCCAAGATTTATCTTGGACATCTTTGAAAATCTTGGACTCCTATTGCCTGTGTGTTAAAATAAATGGGAGCCGATTGTGCCACCCTTGTCAAGGGAGTGAGAGTATCCAATTGTGTAAGAAGTCTTTGAGATTTTGTCAAAAAATGATATTTTTGTTCTTTGGAAATTGGCAAAGAGAGAGAAGTGCCTGCAAGCAATGATGGATTGATTGCTACACAATCTAATTGAATTTCGTAATGCAGATGCGGACCTGTTGCTTTTCCACTTTGACCAACATAACCGATAATTTGTCCTTGAGAGACTTTGTCTCTAACAGACAAATCTTTAACATACCTTGACAAATGTGCGTATAAAGTACTCACCCGTTGGTGATTTTTTTTGAATAAAAATAAGTTATATAACTAACTTAGACCAAAGTTTAATAAAC
>LUTY01002192.1 GCA_001640045.1 Candidatus Thiomargarita nelsonii
TCAAAGCCTCCCTCTCAGTAACGCCTTGTTCAAAGAGAGAGCCAAGTGCGCCACCTCTGAGGTATGGGCATCTGAACATCAGGAGTGCAAGGCGTACCTTGCACGGTTTGAGCTTTTTTTTATGATAAGAGGAGGGGGCAAATCTATAAAACTATTTCCAGCCCCATTATAGATCGGTAAATTCAGCAAATTATAGGATTCACAATGAGTCGGTTGTGGAAATTGGAAATAATGCAAATCTTTTGCTGCAACAAAAAATAATCTTCGTCTTTTTTGAAGTATGAGGCTATTTCTATTTCACCCTTTAAGTTTTTCCTTTCAAAATACTTTGCGACTTCAGCCGCTAATGCGCTGGCTAACTTGATCGGAACAGCATTACCAATTTGTTTTTGGACTTGCGTCAGCGTACCACAAAACGCATAGTCAATTGGAAAGTCTTGCAAACAGGCTGCTTCTCTAGAAATTCATAACTCAAAACAACGCAAGATTGGTAACTTTATTTCTTTTTTTTTTTATCCTTCCCATGACCTTTGCTTGTTTGATTTTGTTGATGTGTCAAAAAAA
>LUTY01002193.1 GCA_001640045.1 Candidatus Thiomargarita nelsonii
GCTTTATTGAGCAAGTCGTTGGCTACATTGCCATCATTGAGAATCCCCAGTTCATCTTGTAAATATGAAAGCTTTTTGGCATAAGCGCGTGCCGCTTGAGGTGAGTAAAGTTCTGCAAAAAAGCGAGTGCCGTATGCCATTTTTTTGATGGAAATACGCAGATCATGAAGTTGTTCAGCATTCAATTGGCTAAAATTTTCACCCTCTTGGCACACTCGTTGATAATGTGATTCAAGAATCTGGCTGGCAAAATCACGGGCAGGATTGTCCAGTGCTGACAACTTTGTCGCCTCCAATTTTTTTCGCCAATGGCGTTGAGTCAAGTATTTGCCCAACATGAGCAACATGCGACTATAACGCGGTGAGCGCAGGGCTTGGCGCACGGCAACATAAGCCTGCGTTTGAAGTTTTGTCACCGTCTTGTGTAAATCCTTCAACGGCGAATTATTGTCCTGTGCTTGCATTTGTTGCAAACTCAGTGCAAACACATCCCAGTCGCGTGCAACCCCTAAAATGCTGGTAATCCATTTCAGTTCTTGCCGTAATTTTGTATGTGTTTTATTA
>LUTY01002201.1 GCA_001640045.1 Candidatus Thiomargarita nelsonii
GCTCAATGCCATATCGTGGCGGGCAACCACAAGGGATTGCCCCTACCTTCAATGCCGTTTTTGTAGGGGCAATCCTTTATGGTTGCCCCTTAACTTAGGATCGCGCATGAAATAAGGTATGAAAGTCAAAACCAAAGTCAAAACCAGACCTGCCAGGTTAAAACCAAACCTGGCAGGTCAAAAGCGTAACCAGGTCTGTATTTTACTTTGACCTGGCAGGTTTTGTTTTTAACCTGCCAGGTCTGGTTTTGAAGTTGACTAAATTATTTTATGCACGTTCCTTAATGGCATTGAGCGTTTAGCTCGCGCTACGGTTTTTAGAGAATTTGCGTAAATAGCACCTAAGTTTTACCATCATATTTACTCCTATAAATAAAAAAAATTAATCGACTTGCCCCAATTAACTCATTACTGAGACGTTTAATCAAGTTTTAATGAGCCACACACACCCCAACGTCCAATCAAGCACCAATAACAGAGCCTTCTACATTATTAGACGACGCTTAAAAAAAAATGTGAGGATCAATTAAAAAAAACTTGAACCTCGCCCGCTTATTATCTGGATTTTTTGTTCACATATCAAACGGTGAGGCATTATACTAATTTTTTTATTACTTTGCCCTGATTTTGGTAAATCAAGCGATACCAAGAGACATAATTCGCCATATTATAATCTAACCTTGACTCTTCAATGAAGCTATCACCTTTCATTAGCATTGGTATGATTTGCACGATAACAAAACGCTGGAGCCGCTCTATTAAGCGATTACCAAATCCTTGTAGTTATAATTTCTTTCGGTTTTGCCCCAGTCACCTGAAAAGTCATTGGCTCAGATAATGGCGATTATGGCATATCGGCTTCATAATGCGTCATCAAATGGGCCTTTTGATGCAGGGGATGTGAAGATTGCCGTTTTCGTCAACTGTCCAGCACTATTTTCGTTCATAAGGCTGAATCATTTGTAGGTTACTCACGACACGGTAATGTTTCTGGTTAAAAGTAGCCAATTTAACACCTAAACCAACTGCTGTTTCCGCAATCAGTGCGTCAAGAATACTGATGTTATGACTCAAATGATATTTTGAATAATCATTAAAGGCTCGCCCACAATCCGCCCGATCTGGCCAATAGAGCGTATAAGAACGCAATACTTTTTCTAGCTGGTGTTGCTCGACACTATTACGACATCCTTGAAGTAATTCCATAGCGACTAAACCCTGAATGCCAATGTATTCAGAATTCAGTGTTTTTAACCACTCCAGCGCGGGTGTATATTCTCGTAAAATGTCTATCATCACATCGGAATCAACTAATTTCATTTTTCAATTCCCTCGATGCTCAGCCTGTTGACGCAATTGACGGGCATAAGACAAACTATCACCAATATCTGATCGATCCGCCCAGAGTCCAACTAATTTCGATTGTAACAACTCAGCGGCAGTCAAATTGTTTATCGTTCCTTCTAGCTGTGATTGGTACTTTAAAAAAGTAATAAAATTAAGAATTTCTGACCACTTAGTGGGTGACAATTGATGCAATTCTTCCAGAATTTGTTCTTCGCTGACGATTTCACTTGCCATCTGTGTTATCCTCTTGTTACAGCCGTAGTTCACGTATTTTTTTAATAAAGCCTCTCAGTTGTTACCGAGAGGCTTGAAATGGAATTAGTGCCTTGTTTGGGCTATGGCTCTTATTTTGGTTTTACCCCAGTCACCTGAAATGTCATTGGATCAGATAATGGCTCATATTGCATATCGGCTTCATAATGCAAGTCGTCATCAAATGGGCCTTTTACTTTGATACAGGGGATGTGAAGATTGCCGTTTTCGTAAACTGTCCAGCAATCATCGGATGATATTTGGCCTTCATCGCATTCATCTTCACCTGTGTAAAGCGTTTTAATTTCGCATTCTGATAGAACGCGATTGTAAAAACGGACATCATCAAGTTGTCCGTTTAAAAAATAAGAGTTGGGTGTATCGCCACCACTAGGTGTTCCAATCCTCATGTTCTGTGGTTGACCAAACTCAGTGCCCCCACCACACACATCAGTTTGTGCCAACTGTCCATCAATATACAACGCAAGACTAGGGCCATCCCAAGCAGCAGCCACATGATGCCACTGCTTAGGACTCATTTGTGCTGTAAGACTCATTCGATGGTTGTACGCCTGATTTGCAACTCCAAATTTTACAGCACCCATTGGATAACTCTGACCACAATATACAATTGAGCCTACCAGAATAAGATAAAGGCCTTGTGAATATCTTGTATCACCGCCATTAGAGATAATATAGGCATGAACATCAGGTGCATCATATTTGATCCACAAGGAAACGGAATAAGGAGGAAAATGCTGAACAACTGGCGTATTGAATTGTATATGGTCATTTCCATCAAAACTATAGGCATTTTGAGGATTCCCAAATCGGTCCTCAGTCAAAGTTGCCCCATTCACAGTTCCATTGTTTCCGTTCCCGTTTGCATTCTGCGCGTTTCCATCAAATGGGTAGTGAGCTATCAATCCATCACTCAAATCAGCCATCACCCCCGAAAACCAAGATAATCCGATTGCAATTAAAAGTACAGTGCGTAACCAGCACCTAAGTTTTACCATCGTATTTCTCCTTTAATTAAAAAAAGACTAATGTCATGTCTCACGTCGTTGCAGTTTGAATATTTTGCCTGCGTGATAACCATGTCAAACGGGCTGTCAATTTATCGGCTGAAAAATATTGCTCCGTCTCTGCCATGTTAGGGGCGATGGCTCAAATCACTCATGATTATGAAATCATTGATGAAAATCAATAGATTGACAAAAAAATTATATTTTTGTCATTTGGGGCTTGACAAGGCTTTGTGAAGTCGTCATAATTTCGCCCCATCAATCGGCT
>LUTY01002195.1 GCA_001640045.1 Candidatus Thiomargarita nelsonii
TCGGTGGCAACCTCCCAAGGCAGGTAGATAACGCACTAGCCGCGCTCAAGGCCAATTTGCCAATCGCATCAACTTTGCAGGGCACAAAAAGGATCGAATCAGCCCACTATTCAGATAAAGTATTCCGCGAATTGCTAGTCAATGCCTGTGTGCATCGAAATTACAGTATTACTGGATCGCAGATTCGCGTTTTCCTGTTTCAAGATCGGATAGAGTTTATAAGTCCGGGTCGACTTCCCAACACTGTGAGTGTGGAAAAACTGATTGTAGGCACCAGTTATATACGCAACCCCCTACTGGTGCGATTCATGGAAAACTTGGGTTATATGGATAAGCTAGGAAGAGGATTGCCTATGGTTTATCGAGAGGCAAAAAAAATGAATAGATTCATTGAATTTATTGATGAAGGAGAAGAATTCAGGGTGATATTGGGATTATCTTGATGCGTGGGACGCACCCTACGCTCCTAAACCATAATCAGCACCTAACAAGGCATTTCGACGCGCAAACATTAACGGAGCAAACCGCGCTTGTTCGTCGACTTTAGCTGGACGGTATTAGGC
>LUTY01002196.1 GCA_001640045.1 Candidatus Thiomargarita nelsonii
CTGCTTCGCTTTCGACGCCGAATGTTCCGATTTGGAAACCATTCTCGATGCCCAAACGGCTATACTATATCCGATTATGCTACCAGATCGTTTAGAATTACTACTTCAGCGGGCGGATGGTTTAATACAAGCAACGGTACTCAACAATAGATAGCAGGCCATTCTACACTGGCTTTTAGCCCTGTTTGAAATACTGACTGACAAAAAAGCCAATGAAACTGTGGTCAATTCAAACCCTGGCAGCCTGGGAACAATTACAACGTGAAGGTGTTTTATCTGGTTCCCGTGAGTATGTCGAGCCAGATTTTATACCCGCTTATCAGTGGATGTCACAGCAAATGCGAGTGAAATTATCACCGCCTACCCGTGCAGCAGAATTGCCAGTGTGTGCATGGTATCAATATAGGAGCGTTAAAAAACGTAAACCAGATTTACGTGAAGGTGCGAATGATCCCAGCGGTACTCAAGGAGTGCGTATAGAACTCATTAAAGAAAATCAAGATGTGCTGCTTTCTGATTTTGAACTGTGGCATTATGTGCTTAATTATTGGTATTTACCAAAC
>LUTY01002197.1 GCA_001640045.1 Candidatus Thiomargarita nelsonii
CCCTCATTGAAATTGAAAAAACTTCATTTCTTCCTCTGCTGGATAATATAGTATCCATTATCCTGATCAGTATTCTGAGCACCATTTTCTTGAGTGGGCTCTGTCGGCTCTGAATTGGCTGGTTCTACATCAGTCACAGTGCCATTAGGCTTATCAGTTGCTGTATTCTTTTGAGGTACCTCTACCGGCTTTTTCTTTTCCGCCGATTTTTCACCATTTTGAGTCAACTTCGCCTGTTTTGGCGTAAAGCACGATTTAAAATTAGTTTCTTCGCCGTAAGCCTTATTCAATATCCAAAGTGCAGCGGCATCTATTAAGGTTTGTTGGGCACCATGAAGTCCTTCTACTTCAATTTCGTCTTTTGATACGCCATAAAATCCATCATGCAAGGCGAGTCGCAACCGGTACCTTTTATTTTCTCTCGAAAAGATGAGATCAAACGATTGCGATCCAACCACCAGATTATAACGCGGATCAATCAGGTTGATGATAAGTGAAATCATCTTTGCTGAAGTTGTCTTGCCGTAGTCAATTTGACCGCTGTAATCATCATCCCCCCCCCT
>LUTY01002198.1 GCA_001640045.1 Candidatus Thiomargarita nelsonii
TAGGAAATTTTCTTTGTATTCCCCTTCTAGCGCATCAATAATTTGGGCATCGCGCTCTGTGCCTAAAGTGGTAACAACTATAGCTTGCGTTTCGCCGCGTGTAAAAAGGGCAGAGCCATGTGTGCGTGGTAGTACCTTGGTACGAATGGTGATGGGACGCACGGTGCGGGTATCGCGTCCATCAATACGCGCATTTCCAGCAATGATAGTTCCCCGTACAATCTTCTTTTCAAGCATTTCTAATACACGAAAGACTTGATTTTCAGTCCATTCTTCCGTTTCTAGGCTAGACAGTTGTGCGGCAATTTCTTGACAAGTCCCCGTTACCGTTTCACGGCGTTCAAGTTTGTCCTGAATCTGATAGCCTTCACGTAGGCGTTGTTCCGCTAATTCCTTGACTTGTTGAGTTAACTTTTCGTCTACGGGTTTTGGTTCCCAATCCCAACGGGGTTTTGCGGTTGCGCTAGCCAATTCTTGGATAGCATCAATAACAACTTGCATTTGTTGATGCCCAAACAGTACCGCCCCTAACATGATATCTTCGCCGAGTTCTTTGGCTTCA
>LUTY01002199.1 GCA_001640045.1 Candidatus Thiomargarita nelsonii
GTGGGAACGAGAAAAACGCGGATCGTGGGAACGAGAAAAATACTCCTTTCATAGCATAAATTTTTAAAACAGGCACTGCCACAATCCGTTTATTCCCCAAACGAAGTAACGAAGTAAATCCGTTGTACTAGAGAATGTAATCCTTGTAAATCTTGGGCGGATTCAAATTCTCAAGGATGCTCTGCTGTGTTTTGATAAGAGACTTTGCCACAAATACAAAAAATGGCGGAAGAAAGCCCTTGTCGGCTTGGCTTAATGTGACAAAATATTGCCGCTGCTCTTCCATAATGGCCGGCGGATAAGCTTTTTTGATGAGAATCAGATTCATCAGAATCCGTGCGCCGCGCCCATTGCCATCATCAAAAGGATGAATTCTAACCATATTATAATGTGCAGCCGCTGCCGTGATCAGAGGGTGTTGTGTGGCCAACTGCTCTTGAATCCATTGGCAAAGACTTTCCATTTCATCAACCACTTGGAGCGGTTCAGTGTAATGAGTCCCGTCAGCTTGCAAAACGTGATTACGTAAACGCTTATATTGGCCCTGCGTTGCTGGTTTTTT
>LUTY01002200.1 GCA_001640045.1 Candidatus Thiomargarita nelsonii
TTTTCTGATTTTACCTCGTTTTTCAATTTCCACCTGAAACCAGAAACTACCAACATCCTTCTGATAAAAACGAGAATAGTTAAATAGCTTCCAAAAATAGTTAAATAGGTCAAAAACAAGTCTATCATATTGTTTTTCAAAGGGCTGTATTTGCCATTGATCACGAAACTGGGTTAATTCTTGGCGCTCATAATCAATTTTGCCAAAACCAATCCATTGATAGGGATTTTTTTCTGAAGAATAGTTGGCATTTTTATAATTTTTAGAAATATCAGGAAAAATCTGATACCAACGAATGGTTGCGCCGGATTCTTTGGCGACTTTTAAGGTGAGCTTTTGCCCTTTCAAGGGATAAATGGCTGTGGCTTTTTTCCAAGCTCCGTCGTCAATACGGGATTGAATCACTACCGCTGCGACGCTGCTATTTGCGAGCAGTAGGATGGCTAAAAAATAATGTTTAAAAAACATAAGAATCCTTTTGGTTGATGAGCCTACTACAAACGGTTTGGCTCGTAGTAGTCGCTTTCGCTTTTAGGAGTCCAAAATTTATTTTTGACGAGAC
>LUTY01002211.1 GCA_001640045.1 Candidatus Thiomargarita nelsonii
AACATCTTATAGAAACACGTTTTCAGAATCTATCTGAGCTTGCTAATCTCGATAAAGGACAAGAACGGCAATGGTTGCCAGAAATGGCACAGCCATTAAAGCACCAGATCAATTGTCGCTGTTTTGGGCGCGATACTGAACTTGAGCAAATACTACGCGCTTTGACAGGCAAATATAGTCGCAATGCCACCCGTGGATCAATGCCATATCGTGCCGCCTCAAACCCATCATACCTGCGGTGAGACCCCACAGGTACCTCTTTAGGAGTCCAAAATTTATTTTGGACGAGCTTGGTATGATTGATTTTTAAGCTTGACTGTCAGTTTTTACTTAATTTCCAAAGGTATAGCTTTTAATTCCGCTTCCAATTGCTCAATCGTTGGTAAACTAGCTTGTAGTTGTTCGGGCAATACTTGCGTCAATTGATAAGTCGAAACACCAATGGGTTTATTGAGATCGCGCAAAGCATATTCCACCAGCGTTTTATTTTTTGATTTGCACAAAACCATGCCGACGCTCGGTTGATCATCTGGGTGTTTCAATAAATCGTCTACTGCTGAAAGATAAAAATTCATTTTGCCAGAATCTTCGGGTTTAAAGTCCCCCATTTTGAGATCAATGACGATAAAGCAGCGTAAGCGCAGATGGTAAAACAATAGATCAAGATAAAAGTCTTGATCCCCAATTTCAAGATGATACTGATTGCCCACAAAGGCAAATCCTACGCCTAGTTCTAATAAAAAATCCCGAATGTGATTGATTAAGGCTTTTTCCAAATCGCGTTCTTTGGCTTTTTCTGCTAAACTCAGAAAATCAAAACTATAGGGATCTTTTAGCAATTGTTGAGCTAGTTCTGATTGAGGTTTGGGCAGAGTACGCTCAAAATTGGTGATAGCCTTGCCTTGTCGGTGGAATAAGCCACTTTCAATTTGATGAACTAAGATTGTGCGACTCCAGCCATGTTGGATGGTTTGGCGAATGTACCACTCACGCTCAGTTGAGTCTTTTACCGCATCCAATATACGGACATTGTGCCCCCAAGGAATTTGTGCAACAAGTTGTTGCACAAATTGTTCATCAGGGTAAGTCTCGGCAAATGCACGCATATATTTAAGATTACGTGGCGAAAATCCTTTCATGTCTGGAAAAGCGCGACGCAAATCGGCAGATAAACGCTCAATCACTTTCGTGCCCCAACCATGCTGCTGTTGACGATTAAGAATTTCCCGCCCAATTTGCCAATAAAGTAATACCAATTCACGATTAACAGAAAGAGCTGCTCGTACTTGGGCATGGCGGATGCGTTGTTTTAAATCTTGTAGGAAGTCTTCATAGCCTTCTATGGGTGATAATTTGTTTTGCATGGCTTCATTTCGACGCACTTTTGTCATTTCGACGCACTTTTGTCATTTCGACGCACTTTTGTCATTTCGACGCTAGGATAAATCTTATTGATGCCGTTAAATATTTCTCCTATCGTCGAAACGAAGTAACGCTAGTAAATGACAGAAACAGAAAAAACTTGATCATCGAGTGTAACAGATTTCTCCTATCGTCGAAACGAAGTAACGCTAGTAAATGACAGAAACAGAAAAAACTTGATCATCGAGTGTAACGCATAACTTAAACTCGATGTTCAAGTTTTTTTAGACTTGATATCTCCATTGTTGTTGGAGTCCAAAGCTTAGCTACGGACGAGTTCGCCGCCCAAAGCTAAAGCCTTCAAAATGGCGTAAGGAAATTCAGACTACGTTTGTGGATTAAGCACATCAATAGACAGGCGAAGTCCCAAACGATGTAAAAGGGTAGTTAAATTTGAGAGGTTAGCACTCTCATTGTCATCAAGCATGTTTGGCACATTTGCATGACGAGTAATAGACATCGCATCTTGAGCTTCAGCAATATTTGTCAGTGCCGTCAAGAAAGTACTAAAGTCAGCACTTTCTAAGGCTTCATTCAAGTAAGCGGCTCTATCGGATGGATTTGTTAAATAATCACTTGCTTTGTAAGGACGACTTGCCATCATTATTCACCTGTATGTTCCTGCCAATATTCAACAGCTTAATTTAAAGATGATACTGATTGCCCACAAAGGCAAATCCTACGCCTATTTCTAATATATGATTGATTAAGGATTTTTCCAAATCTTGTCTTTAACTTTATCTAAAATAACACAATTATGAAACTTTTGGAGTCCAAGATTTATCTTGGACGAGTGCGGCTCATCCAAGATAAATCTTGGACTCCTAGCAAAAAAAGTCCTATAATTAAAAACTGATTTCAAGGCAGGTAAATTTCTCTCTCATGGCTAACACTTTCTCTCTCCCAATTTGGACTATCCGCTTGGCATTTTCTGAACAAATTAGCCTCGTCTCTCCTCTGCTCATGTCAGAAACCATCACGGCTAATGAATCTCAGAGCACGCTTGCACAAGACCTCATTCATCGCTTAGAAAAGGGCAATCTTAAGCAGGGAGAGTATTTGGAAATGCTCCGACATGCGCCTCAGTTATCATTACTTGGTTCGCAATTAAGCGTTTCCCTTGAAAGCGTCCACAAACGTTCCTTATATCCAGAATTGACGCTGGCATTTGACTATTTTTATACCCAAGTGCTCAATCAATCTTACTTGGGTTTTGTGCCTGCCCTGGGCATAGAGGCTTATGCTGATACCCGCGATGAACTCGTGATGGTGTTACAACACGCCATTGAACTGGAGTTTGCCCGTAAAAAGCGTTTAACCGATGTGCGGCGTTTAATCACTACGCAATGGTTTAAAAAAATAAAGGCTGAACAACATCTTATAGAAACACGTTTTCAGAATCTATCTGAGCTTGCTAATCTCGATAAAGGACAAGAACGGCAATGGTTGCCAGAAATGGCACAGCCA
>LUTY01002202.1 GCA_001640045.1 Candidatus Thiomargarita nelsonii
AACTCAAAGCCCTGTGCATATCCCACTGGGGTTAGAAACAGCATCAAAGCGGTACTCAAAATCACCGTGAGGCGGGTGAGGCGGGTTTGGTTGTTCATTGTTACTCTCTCCGTTCAAGTTAGTTGATAAAAAAATCATATTTAATTTCAATATGTTATCTTAATACAAGAGAATTCCATGGTCAGAATTACCATTAAAGGTACGGTGCGGCACCTCAGTTTTAGTATTGTATTTCTCCTTTAATTTAAAAAATAAAAAAAACTAATGTCATATCTCAACTTGTCTGAATCAGACAATTATTGATTATATAAAATTGGTTGTCGTTTGACTAATGAGACTTTTCAAAAAAAATTCGAGATTTGTCAGGTACAAAAAATCAATAGTTGTTTAGGGCAATGTCCAAGATAAATCTGGCCTACTCCTAATTTACCAAATAGCTTAGTCCAAGATGCTAAAATTCTTCGTAGAAAATTTTGACCAAGCGGAGCGTTTAGCTCAATGCCATATCGTGGCGGGCAACCACAAGGGATTGCCCCTACCTTCAATGCCGTTTTTGTAGGG
>LUTY01002203.1 GCA_001640045.1 Candidatus Thiomargarita nelsonii
AACAATGTGAAAATATCACCTTGACTGAGCAAGATAATCAATTAGTCGCTGATGTAGTGCTGAATGACTCTCCAGCACTGTTATCTTTTTGCCAAACAGCGGAGGAAGTATGGACAGTTTGTGGTGTGGTGCCACAAATCGAAGGCATTTGGGGACGCGATGACGTACTGTCTCCAGGCGATAGTATTGTCCCTCACACCTTGCATCTGAAAAATGATGAACTTGAAAAACGACAAGGACAAGCACTGATCGTTGATGACTTTATGCCTGTCACCTTAAAGCAGCATTGTGATCCGGAAAAGGCTGCGATCTCGGTTGCATATTATAGTCTTAATCAAGAGCGTGAATTTGAAAGATTGTGTGGTTGTGGCAGTTGTATTTGTCAGGAAGGAGATACTGATCCGGGTTGTCATCAAGAAGTGGGTTTTAAAAGCGGAGTTATTCTCAAGCGTTGATTTGTCATAGTACAACTAATTATGAAATAAACGAATTGAATGTCCTAGTCTGTCGTTTTTAATTACTTCGTTACTTCGTTTCGTTTATTTCTCAATTAGTTGTACT
>LUTY01002204.1 GCA_001640045.1 Candidatus Thiomargarita nelsonii
CAACAGCATTAACACCAATAAATAAGTGATAAGCTGATAACACTTCCGCCCAAGCATCGGGAAATCTGGAGATCATATCATTAAAATCAGGAGAACCATAATCTGGTAAGATTAAAGCACTACCTTGACGTGTGTTAAATATGTTTTGCAGATTTTGTAAAACGGATTGCAACAATTTGTCTGCATCCGGGGTTAATTGGCGTATTGACTCTTCTTCAGGATGGTCAATGCGTTCTAGTAAGGTGCGTCCTGTTCCCATTTTAAAGTTATCAGTTATCAGTTATCAACTATATTATATTTGTCGTTATTTCCGATCATGTTTAACATATAGTATAGTTATTAATGTAGTCAAGCATTAGACAAAGGATGAAACTTATGAATTGGCAAGAACTATGTGAACATCCTGACTTACAAAATCTACCATTTAAGATAGAATTAAATGAGAGAGGAAAAATCTTAATGGCGCCTGCCAAAGTATATCATTCTGTATTTCAAGGAGAAATAGCCGCGTTACTCAGACAGAACCGAAAAGACGGCAAAATTCTGACTGAATGTGCCAT
>LUTY01002205.1 GCA_001640045.1 Candidatus Thiomargarita nelsonii
TTGCCCAACCGCCAGTGGGCGGTCTATAAATAAACGTGATAAACGCATAAATGTTTTAGGAGTCCAAGATTTATCTTGGACATCTATTTTTAGGAAAAATGCTCAGTACCGGACAATTTATTTAAGTAATTGATTTATTTTAATTTACTAGCGATACGAAGTAACGCTAGTAAATGACAAAAAAAAATGTCCTGTACTGAGGGAAAAATGTTTGAATTAATTCAAAACCTGTTGGATAGTAATGCGCTTGAATCGGGTAAAATGAAACTCTCACTCAACAGCAGATTCCCGTTCAATATCTTTATATTCAGTCACTTGTAAATGCGCGTTTTTTTTAGTAGCGGCGATCAAATCGGCGACATATTCACCTCCTTGTCCATTAAATAAAGTGACTTGTGTGCCAATGCGCTGGCGTAGCACATTTAAAAGATAATGGGCGGATTCTTTAGCTAAGACAATTTCTTGCCCAACCGCCAGTGGGCGGTCTATAAATAAACGTGATAAACGACTGCCATAAGGAATAAAGCCGTTTTAGTTACGAGTGATCTGATGCTCGCTGT
>LUTY01002206.1 GCA_001640045.1 Candidatus Thiomargarita nelsonii
GCTGGAAAAATATCCGTCAAAAAAGCTCAAAATCAACACCCTAGCGTCACCCCAGCCAACGGCGATGAGCGATCGCACTCAAATGTTTACTTGGTAGCTTTTACCACCATCATTGAATCAGCCCACCAATAATTGCAATCATCAGGTGGCACCAATTCATCTATTTTCTTGATCTCAACAGATTTAAAGTATTTGAACAGTAATCGTTGATGGGCGCGACTCAAAGAATCAATTTCCCGAGTAAAATAACTCATCACACCACCATCGCGTAAGTGTGGCATAATTCTAGGTAAAAAACTCCCAACAGCAGTGCTGGATTCGACTTCGACAGCGTCTGGTTCGCTGACAAAATACGGATCAAACAAAATCCCATCATATTGCTTAAACTGATCTGATGCCTCTTGCCAATTGCTATGAATCAAATGGATCTTATTCTGATCATAACGGTTTTTCCATTGTTCAAAAGCTTGAATCACTGCATCATTCGGTTCCACAATGGTATAGGAACGTATCCCATATTCTTGAATATAAGTCGCAGAAATACCCATGCCAAAACCGAT
>LUTY01002207.1 GCA_001640045.1 Candidatus Thiomargarita nelsonii
GCCAAAAACTTTATTTTGATTTGAATGAAGAGGCTCTAATGATGGCGTTTAAAGATGGTCGGATTTTGCCCTTTAAGCAACTTAGTGATGGCGTTAGAAATCTGTTGGCAATGGTTGCCGATATTGCTTTTCGTTGTACCAGCTTAAATCCACATTTAGGCCAAAAAGCGGCTTTTGACACTGATGGCATTGTCTTAATTGATGAACTTGACTTGCATTTACATCCAGCAAAGCAACAAAAGGTCATTTTTGATCTAAAAACCACCTTTCCCAAAATACAGTTTATTGCAACTACGCACTCCCCTTTAATACTTAGCACGGTGGCAGACAATGTGATTAGCCTAACAGACAATAAGGCTTATCGTACCGATCATACTTATGGGCGGGATGTCAATAATGTGTTAAGACTGGCGATGGGGACTAACGCCCGAGTTGATTCTGTACAAAAAGAGTTGGATAAATATTTTGTATTGATTGAAGAGGGGGAAGGAAAATCTAAAACGGCGCCGGCACAAAGTATTTAACGCTTTTTTTAACGGGATTTTTATTGGCCTTTGCCG
>LUTY01002208.1 GCA_001640045.1 Candidatus Thiomargarita nelsonii
GATGTGTTTGGCAAGGAAGAAAGAAGTCATAAAGTCTGGCTTTGTGAGTGTAAATATACTAAAACCACTATGGATATTAAGCAAGTCAAAAAGCTTGAGAGTGCCGCACAGGTGTTGAAGCAGATGCATGAAGAAGAGGGTACAGCAGTGCCTGAGATACACCTATGGCTGGTCTCTACCGGTGGTTTCACCAAAGAAGTGCTAACTTATATTGACACTCGGGCGGATATTTACGCCTCCGATTATGAGGGAATTAATAGCCTCTTTAAGGCTTATGGAGGTAATTATTCCATTCCTCAGTTTGCCGTGAATGATTAATTTAAGCATTTCGCAGCGGTCAAACATTGTATTGGTCTTTGAAGAACTAACCGGTATTGACTTAGATCGGTCTTTGGAAGATTTACAAGCCTTCCCGACTTATAAACGGCTTATGCTCAGGTGATGCAAGCCTTAAACAACAAATCTGGTCAGGGCAATCGCTTTATAAAAATAAAATTATTTAAATTCAATAACTTTAAAATATAAATCTATCACTTGATTATTTTTAACTGATTGATTAC
>LUTY01002209.1 GCA_001640045.1 Candidatus Thiomargarita nelsonii
ACTGCAAATGCTGTGCGTGCGGGAAGTGCAGCACCTGTTCAGCCCCGTAGCGTTGGTGAAGTGGAATCACTTAATCAAGCGCCTGACGACTTTCCAGCGGAGAGCTTTTTCGATATGTTCGTGGAAATTGATTTCGATGGCAACGGGGATGGGGACTTAGATGATAATGGGACTTTTCCGAACCTAGATCTGACGCTATACAACAAAAGCGACGATCCCCTTGTCATTCAAGCCACTGGGTTGACTGGCTTTCCGCCACCCCTCGTCGTCTACGAACACAACGGCACTGAGTTTGCTCCAGCTGTTTACAACATAGCCGACGATGAGCTGATAGGATGGATTGTAATTGCGGCTCACGGTGTTGGCTACAATTGTAGTAATAAGGATGATTTTCTTGTTATTTATGATCAGATTGATGAGACACCCACATTAGTCACACTCATCGACAACTCCTTCACCGCCACCGCAAGCAACGGTGCCGTAACCATAGCGTGGGAAACCGCAAGTGAGATCGACAACGCCGGCTTTTTCGTCTGGAGAGGACAACTCAAGGCAGACAA
>LUTY01002210.1 GCA_001640045.1 Candidatus Thiomargarita nelsonii
AAAATAGCATCAGTACTACTCAAAAAACAGAAATGGGTTCTCGATGCAGATATTAAAGGCTGTTTTGATAACATTGAACATAAATTTCTAGTAATGCAAATTGATACGCACTGGAGACCAATAGTTAAGAAATGGTTGAAGGCTGGGTATATAGAGAAATCTGAATATAACCAGACTAATACGGGAACGCCACAGGGTGGGACTATATCTCCATTATTAGCTAACATAACATTAGACCAAATGGAGACTGACCTGATTGAATACTTACGTGGAATAAAGGGTTGGAAGAAAAAAATAGGCACAACCAAAGTTAGTACTTCAAAGGGGAAAACTGGGAAATCTTACAAAACTAGGGTAAATCTAAAGATAGACTTAGTAAGATATGCCGATGACTTTGTAGTAATCCATGAGAATAAAGAGGTTATTGAGGAATCCAAAAGATTTATAGGCAAATGGCTTGAAGTTAGAGGATTAACTCTATCTGAAGAAAAGACCAAAATTGTTCACTCAACTGAGGGATTTGATTTTCTGGGTCATCATATTAGGCATTATGAAAATCA
>LUTY01002221.1 GCA_001640045.1 Candidatus Thiomargarita nelsonii
CGTCATAACCACGTAGTCCTTTTTTAAGATCGATAAATTTTCGCCATTCCTTTGTTGGGCAACGTTTTTCCCATTCAGTGAGAATGTCGATTTTATCGAAAATCTCATCTGTTGTAGATTTTGGAAGAGATTTTTCTATCAGTGCGGTTGGCATTAAATTTTCGACTTCTCTTTCTGTCAGGGCAAAAGCTTTTGCCAGAGCGGAATCTTTTCTGATTGTTATTGAAGCATCGGGTTGTTGAATAGAACTATTTTGCCATGCTTGCCTTTTTCTTTGACTTAATCCCAATCTTTTTGCAGTGCCCCCAAAAGCGGTGTCGGGTGCGCCACAGTCATTATCAGTAATACACAAACAAAAAGTCCGGGACTGGCATTGCGCGTCTAGTTCTGGTTTGATTGTATTTCCACCGCCACCGCGTGGTGTTGCTTGTATTTTTACCTGTGCTTTTTTCAAAAATTTCTTGGTCGTTAGATATGCCTTTACTAGATGAATAAAGAATTTAGCATCATTTTGATTTTCACAGAGCAACACGGTTTTTTGAATGGCTTCGGAATCTTTAAAGTACCAAATTGGAATATCTACAATAGTTTTTTGATTTTTAGTCGTAATCGTTAGTTCCGATTTAGAAGGTTCTACAATTTGAACATAACAAGGCATGTCCTTTTTGAGCTGTCTGCCATTGTGTATATATTCACGAGAAATGGCTTTTAGTGTGAGTTTTGAGGCTGGCGAAAGTTCATTAATTTCTTCGACTTGATGATAAGCCTCAAGCGTTCGTATATTTGCTATAACGATATGTTTAGTTTCCATAAAGGCTTGCAAAATATTACTCAGGCAACTCACTAACTCAGACCGGGTATAATTTGAAATCCCCGGTTCTAACACTTTATCTGTCAGGTAAATTAGCATGTTTTTTGATTAAAAAGGTAAATCAGGGATAAAAAAACCATAAGGCCAATTAATGAGACATCCTTCCTCATCAAATGCGGTAGTAGAAACTTTTATTCCACCATTTTCTTTATCCTGATCAAAGAGTATTACCTGTACATCCTCTGGTGGTAACTTTCCAAGCCCAATTAATTGACCAATACGAGTGATGAAAGCCTCTCCATGTGTCTCCACAAGTAATCGAAACTGAGCTTGCTTGGTTTTTACCAAGTTGGCAAATACCTCGGCGAGTTGGGCTTGAAATTTTGGATGAAGGTGCAATTCCGGTTGTTCAATCGCAATTAACGAAGGGTGGTATCCAAGACGCTGTAAACCGTTTTGATTTTGAAGTGACCAGAGTTTTATGATAATCGGTAAGACTTGTGAGTAGCCAAAACCGACATCGGCTAAATTTTTTAAAGAAGCATTATCTGGTTTCACCATAACGGCTAAATGTGTACCTTGATTTTTGATAGATATTTGAATGCCAAAATAGTTTTTTGACCATTCATCTAATTCTTGTTGTTGTTCTGGAGAAAGAGAATCAAGATACATCGGTAAATTTTCGCCACGAAAGTCGATTTCCTCAACAGAAATGTCCTGTATGCGATAGTATCGGTCTACAACCGCACGGAATGGACCGATATATTGGACTTGACTGGCAAATTGATAAATTTTTTTGTCTGCAAATGACAATAGGAGTGGAACATGACAAGCAAAGCTTATATCACGAATCAGTTGCTCATTCCCTTCCTTTAATTTTGAGATTTTATGATGACCAATACCCGTTTTAAGCATCGTTTCAAGGAGAGATTGTCCAGGGGTATCAGGTGCTAAATATTTGAGCAGTTTTTCTCCATACTCAATAAAAAAGTCATCGTATTTTTCAAAAATTGGGAGAAAATGAGTCGTTGTCTTTTTTATCCGTAGTGGTTTTAATTTGTTGAGAAGAGAACGTGTGTTAACTTCAAAGCTGATAACTTGAGCTAATTCATCAAATCTCAAAATGGCCTGATCTGCGCCTAAACGAAGAGTGAGTTTTGAGATTTGGCTTTGTGTTTGGTTACGAGGTGTTAATTCAATCTCAATGTTAAGTTGATGATGACCAACCAAGACTGAGTCATACCCAAAGGGTAAAAAAACGCCATAGTCTTCGTAGGTTCCGTTTTTGGGTAGGGTTAACTTAAATCCAAAAGAAATCGCTTGTGCTGAGTCACGCAAGGCATCTTTTATTGTGCCAAAATCCACATAGCCATTCCGTCCATACCACAGTATCAGGCTATTAGTTGGCGTTTCAACACTTTGTCGCAAAAGAGGAAATAGGCGCAAAAACGTACTTTTGCCGGTACTATTGGCACCGACTAAAATCGTTAATGGTTTGATGGGAATATCTCCGGTATCAACTAAGCATCTTAGATTTTTGACTCTGATTGAATCCATGTTGAACTCCCGTGTTAAAGTGCTTGGTATGGCACTTATGGAAAACTTTTTTAGAACAATTCTCCAGATTCAGGTTCCGCAACCTTACGCGGTCGATCGGGCTTGCCCTGCTGCACCCGTCGCACAGTCTTTTGGTGAGTGGCGCACAACCTCCGGTGAATGGATAGCGAAGCCCCACTGTCGTCATGGGACTTTATTCCGGCGAGACAGCGGTGAATCCCATAAAACGCCCCAGAAGTTCTTTTGATACTGTTTGCTTTTCAGGCAAGACAGATATTCATTTTCTATTTTATCTAATACCGGTATGGCGTTTGATTCCAGATGCTTCGTAAATTGACTACGCAACTCAGCATCAGCAAAACGCAGCGAGATGCGTCGCAGTGACAGTGGTAGTTTTTGATTGAAGAGGGTTTCTCCAAGGTACCACGCCTTGATCGTTGGCAACTCTGCCACATTAAAATAATTGATAATGACATCAATCTGACGATTGAATGTGATGGGATTTTCCTGCTTGAATAC
>LUTY01002212.1 GCA_001640045.1 Candidatus Thiomargarita nelsonii
CCACTGTGTTGCCCCCTCCAGTAGCAAGAGTTTGACCTCTGCTTGACTTATAATGTAGGCGACATTATCTGGACGATCATCGGTATATAAAGGGACTGTTACCAAGCCTAGCCCCAGGGCTGCTTGATCAAACATGACCCATTGGGGACAATTATGCAACATGATGGCAACCCTATCTCCAGGGGCGAGATTTTCTTGTATTAAAGCGGCTTGCCAACGTGCCACTTGTTGAGACATGTTGGCCCAAGTCAGGCTTTGCCAAGTTTTGTCATCCTTATCAAAATAACGATAAGCCACTTGTTGTGGGCTGCGTTTTACCCGCTCACGAAACAAGGCGGGTAATGTTGATACTATTTGTGAGTTAATGATGTCTTGTCCAATCATTTTTTTTTGAACCGTGAGTTGATTTAAACGACTTTTTTATGCAAAACTATGGACGTCCAAGATAAATCTTGGACTCCTACCAAAATAACATCGTGCTTTGGAGTTTAACCAATAATGTATATGTCATCTACAACAAAATTATGGGTTGCTAGCGGATTGATTATGCTACTGAGTGG
>LUTY01002213.1 GCA_001640045.1 Candidatus Thiomargarita nelsonii
GATGAACTTTTTGATGCCCTTTGTTGTTAATTTTTTGACAAGATGCGGATCAGTAAGAGAATCATACGATGTCAAAACTAAAATAGGTCCTGAGCCGGTAAAAAAAATGCCTGCTTTCATGATACATACTCCTTTCTATAGCTTGTCGGAGTCCAAACGTCCAAGATAAATCTTGGACTCCTATTTATTGAAAAACGATCTAAGCTTTTATAATTTAAGTATTGATGAAAAATCTGGCATTGTCAACATAAAAAATTATGTTTTTATCAAGATATTTTCATTTCAATTTTCCTCTGTGGCACTGACTCAAATAGGCGATAAATCGCAACAAAAGTCTTTTAACATTTTCAACTTTCATCGATCTCCTATTTTTTTAAAAAATAGGATTTACTACGATAAAAACAAGAGGTTTATATGGATTGTCCCCAATGTCGTCACCATCTCCTAGAGCCAATACATTATGAGGGCATCGAAATTGATGCCTGTATGCATTGCGGGGGATTATGGTTTGACCATAATGAATTGGATAAAGTTGTGCGTAGCTATGACCCCGATTATC
>LUTY01002214.1 GCA_001640045.1 Candidatus Thiomargarita nelsonii
ATTAACCACAGATGATAAAGAAAAACTATTGAAAACACTAAAGAATATGCTCAACACAGGCCGTTACCGTGATGAACGCGCCACCCGTTATGCTCTCACTTTAACCTTACTAGCCACACGAAAAATTGAGGGACTACAAACACAAATTAATTGGCTATTAAAAAATGATGGCGATAGAATTGCATATCATTTATTGAAAGCAAGGCTAGCATTATTGCAAAATAACACTGCCAAAGCGATGCAAGAATATCAACAAACCCTAGAAATTTATCCAGGTGATAAAACATTGGGACTAGACTATGCGGAAAAATTATTGCAAAATAACTCACCGCGCAAAGCTAAGACGGTACTATTGAAGATACCCGCCTCATCAAATCCCTACTATTATTATTTATTAGCAAAAGCTTATCAATTAACCGGGGAAAAAGCGCAGGCACATTTAGCTTATGCGGAAAACTACTATCTCATGGGCGAAACCGCCCTTGCCTTAGAACAAGTTAAGTTGGCACGCCAACAAAATAAACTTAATTTTTACTTAGCATCGCGCATAGACGCACGC
>LUTY01002215.1 GCA_001640045.1 Candidatus Thiomargarita nelsonii
GTAGAAGAAACTGACAAAATTACCATTGAGACGCCTGACATCGCCGAAAATGGTGCGGTAGTCCCGGTTGAGATCACGGCAAATCTGCCCAATGTCAAATCCATCACGATTATCGCTGAGAAAAATCCTGTACCATTAATTGGACAGTTTCACTTTGCCGACAATGCTGAAGGGTGGGTAAAAACCCGTATTAAAATGGATAAAACATCCAATGTCATTGCTGTGGTAAAAGCGGACGGCAAACTTTATGCGGCACGCCGTGAAGTCAAAGTCACCATCGGTGGATGTGGCGGTTAACAAACAAAGGAGGAGAATCAGTGTCAACAATACGTCTTCAAGCTAAAGTCAACAAAGAGGGCATCACTGAAGTGAAAGCCCTGATAAAACACCCGATGGAAGCTGGAAATCGCACAGACTTGGAAACCGGTAAAGAAGTCCCTGCTCATTTCATTGAAGAAGTGACTTGTGAACACAACGGAAAAATTGTAATGTCAGCGGACTGGGGTGGCGGTATCTCCAAAAACCCTTATCTCTCCTTCAGATTCAAAGGTGCGGCTAA
>LUTY01002216.1 GCA_001640045.1 Candidatus Thiomargarita nelsonii
CGGAAATGCTTGAACATTTTTCATTTTCCAAGGATCAATTGCAGACACTCGAAGTACTCCGTCCCAGAATTTCTGATATAGGCAACAGTTTTCAGCTCATGGACGTGTTTACTTTTGCTAAAGATAAGAAAAGGGCAAGTCAATTACTTGGACAACCAGAAGATGTGGAATCCGCACTGAATATGTTAAAACATAGGGAATTCTCCCAAGGTGTGGAGATGCCAGCGGCGATGGAACCGTCAGCTTTTTCGGGGCTATTGCAGGTGCTGGATAGGCAGTCTTTTCCAAAGGAAAAACTCTATTTGATAGAACTAGCTGCTTTCCGCAATACTTTTACATCGAATCAGGTTGTGCAGCTTATGGAAAAATTAAAATTTTCCCGACATAAACTGAGATTATTAGAAATAATCCATTATCGAATCACGGATCCAGAAAACAATTTTCATATCATAAGTGCGTTTGATCGTGGTTTAGATAAAAAAAGGGCGAGTGAGTTGCTTAAATAAGGGAGTAGTGCAAAAACCTGGAATCGCTGATTTACTTCGTTACTTCGTTTGAC
>LUTY01002217.1 GCA_001640045.1 Candidatus Thiomargarita nelsonii
TAATATCAAACCCTTTGGTAGATTTAATGTTTTTCAGCTCTACCAAATAAAAATCATAACAAGCATTAGTATCACACTTAACAATAATCAAGCAATCTATCGAGGGTGGCGGATTGTGCCTTTTTGAAGAACTATAATAAGCATCGATTTTCAAAATGATATATTTATCATCTGTCAGTCTATCCCCAAACTCTATGCAAATTTCGTTTTCCTCGCAGGCTTCGGAGTGCAAGCCAAACAATTCTGGATTGTTTAAAATCGCCTCAAACATCAGATAGCCTCATTCAATTTTTCTACTAATTCCAGTTTTTCATTATAGATTTCTTGTGCGGTTTCCAAAAAATTCTCATCATCAATGCCAAGTTCATCTATAGCAAGTGCTTTAGCAAGACTACCTCTGCCCCAAGTTCGGGATGAACTACGTCGCAAAGTCAACAATGTCCAGTCAAAATTACCGCCTGGTGTGCAACCCTCTATTGTATATGATGATTTGGGTGATGTGTACGGCATTTTCTTTGCTGTGACGGGGGAGGGCTATTCTGATTAGAATACAAACTGG
>LUTY01002218.1 GCA_001640045.1 Candidatus Thiomargarita nelsonii
GGTTTGGAAATTTCCTTATAAGAACGCTTGTCTCCAACCGATAATTTCCCTTTTAACACATATTTTAATGTTTCTTTAGGATTCGCAGCATGAAGGGTATCTTTTTTGGTATAAATGGTTAAAATCCAAGATTCCATTTCTTCTATGCAAATCGCATATAAGAGTTTTTCTTGATAATGGTTTTGTAACCACTCGTTGATTATATCAATCACAGATTGTCTTAATGTTTGAGCATATTCTTTCAATTCTTGGGCATAATTCGGATTGTTTGGTTTTTGTGGCTTTTGGTTCAACGACTGATTTTGATTGATTTCTAGTGTATCGACTTGAATAATAATAGATTGGTTGTCAGCAATCGCAAAGAATTCGTCTAATTTAGTGCGTTCAATGCAATCTTTTTTGACATATTCCCAGCCGCCAAATGTATCAACGTTATAAAATTGTTTATCTGTTTCATCCATTGATAAATCTGGCCTAATAGGAATCATATCACTTTCATCATAGCCCAAGCCTTTTAAAATATTTTCTAATACGGCTCTTCTCGGTTGTACCTTCGGC
>LUTY01002219.1 GCA_001640045.1 Candidatus Thiomargarita nelsonii
AACATGACTTTCTCACTGCCAACCACCATGATACGCAGACTTTTCGGTAAAGGTGTGCGGGTTTGAGAGAAGTCTAACACCCATTCGTGCCAGTAGGGTGCGGGCAAATTTAACACGGTCAGATTTTGTGTCTCAATCAATTGCCGAAATTCGGCAAAAGAGGCGATTTGGTCAGGTAAAGGCAGCACGAGCGTTGCCCCGCTCAACAGCGTGGGAAAGATTTCTTCCGCCGCAACATCAAAATTGACACTCGCAAATTGTAGACACCTATCATCACACGTCAGTTGGTATTCTCGGATAATGGCTTGGTTATGATTGACTAAACTATGATGTTCAATCATCACACCTTTAGGTGTGCCGGTTGAACCCGAGGTATAAATCACATAAGCCAAGTTCGTCGGTTGTGCCCTTTTGTCAGGATTATCGGTACTTTTTTGTGACCATTGCTCACTCTCTGTATCTAAACAAACCACTGGCGACTTAAGAAGTGAAGATAACTTATCGACTAAGCTTGATTGGGTTAACAAGATGGAGACATTCGCATTTTCTAACATAAAT
>LUTY01002220.1 GCA_001640045.1 Candidatus Thiomargarita nelsonii
ATTGATAAATAATCGTAAAAAAAAATAAAACAATAATATGGTTAAAAACCCTATCGTTAAATTATAGAATAAATAACCCTGCATTAAATTTTGCGGAAACAGCTTTGCGACGATATAAGTCGTGCCAATTCGGTAAATAAAAGGTTCTATGCCTGTTATAGAAGTCTCTCCATTCACAAATTGGCTAGACATGGAATAATAAACTTCAGCATCCCATGCGATACCATTATTAATGGAAATGATATTTTGAGTAAAAACATAGAACATGAGCAACAATAAAAGGATTAAGCCAGGAGAATACAGTTCTCGTTCCCACGCTCTGCGTGGGAATGCCTGCCACGACGCTCCGCGTCGAATAATAAAAATAAATTTTTTAAGTATCATGAATCTAGGAGTACCTTTTCACGTTAAAAACCGTTACAATCATCGCAATACTAATGATTGAATAATGTGCGATAAAAAAGCGTTGCCAAAAGGGTGCAGGAAATAATAGGAAATGAGTGAGAACAGACAATATCATCAAGATGCCTAAATGGCTATATATTTTATTGTTGTCAC
>LUTY01002309.1 GCA_001640045.1 Candidatus Thiomargarita nelsonii
CAAGGCTGCATCTGCCCCTTTATTGCCTGCTTTTGTTCCTGCTCGTTCAATTGCTTGTTCAATGCTATCAACTGTCAATACACCAAAAGCGATTGGAATATTAGTTTGTAGTGACACTGTAGCAAGCCCTTTAGAACATTCTCCCGCGACGTAATCAAAATGGGGCGTACCGCCGCGAATGACGGCGCCGATAGCAATAATCGCTGCATATTTGCCACTGGTAGCCAAACGTTGGGCGATGAGTGGCATTTCATATGCCCCTGGTATTCGTACTACTGTTATATTGTCATCTGTCACGCCATGCCGCTTTAAAGTGTCCAATGCTCCTTCAAGCAAACTTTCTGTGACAAAACTATTAAAGCGCCCGACTACAATGGCATACGGCGCATCACAATTGACAAAATTCCCTTCAATTATTGTACTCATAAGGCTTTTTTATCATTAATTACTTACATAATCGACGACTTCCAGTCCAAAACCTGAAAGCGCATGTATTTTTTTCGGAGCACTGAGCACTCGCATTTTGCCTACCCCCAAATCTGACAAAATTTGTGCCCCCAAACCATGGGTGCGTAAATTATGTGTTGAAGGTTGGGCTGGTAAATCTTCGCCTTTGTCTTGACGGCAACAATGGCGAATCTGATTAAGGAGTAGCTCTCGATCGTCCGGTTGATGTAGTATCACTACGATGCCAGATTCTTCTTCTGCCACTCTTCTAAGTGCATCACGCAAAGGCCATCCACATTCTTCACGTACACTGGCGGTCAAATCACACAAACTATTATGAATATGCACCCGCACTAAAACGGGTTCATTTGATTGTATTTGACCTTTGACTAAAGCAAAATGTAAGACATGATCAATACTGTCTTGATAGGCAAAGAGTTGAAAATCTCCAAATTTAGTAGGCCAATCGCAAGTAGCCACTCGTTCTACGCTTTTTTCATGCTCAACCCGAAAACGGATTAAATCGGCAATCGTCCCGATTTTTAAGTCATGTTGCTCAGCAAACTTTTCTAAATCTGGGCGACGTGCCATAGTGCCATCCTCATTAAGGATTTCCACAATGACAGCCGCTGCGTCTAATCCAGCTAAACGTCCCAAATCACAGCCCGCCTCGGTATGCCCTGCGCGTCTGAGTACTCCGCCCGGTTGTGCCATCAACGGAAAAATATGCCCTGGTTGTACTAAGTCAGATGGTTTGGCATTGGGGGCGACCGCTGCACGAATTGTCACGGCTCTATCAGCGGCTGAAATGCCGGTCGTCACTCCTTTAGCCGCTTCAATAGAGACGGTAAAATTAGTCGTATGCGCTGCATTATTTTCATTAACCATCAGTGGCAATTGTAGTTGTTGACAGCGTTCCTTGGTTAAAGTCAGACAAATTAAGCCGCGTCCATAACGTGCCATAAAGTTAATGTCTTTAGCTTGCACCTGAGTAGCCGCCATAATTAAATCGCCTTCATTTTCTCGGTCTTCATCATCCATGAGAATAACCATTTTGCCTTGTTGAATATCTGCAATAATTTCTTCTATATTGTTTAAAGACATAGTGAGATAGGTGTGCTTAGACAGGTGTGAAAAGTATATCATATCTTTAAGGCATGACTGAATTATTCAAGTTGTTTGCCCAGTAGTATAAGGATCACCCCATTCAGTGGTGTACTTAATTTCAAAATCAATCGAGGCACCGGCTAACTTTCTTTCTACAGGTAGTGGGATAATCTCTGAGTCTAAAGAGGTTAATTTTCTACTGATAGGCAGTTGGATAATTTCAGCCATGATATCTTGAATATCATCTATCAATTCATCCATTGTCGTGTCACAAAGAATAAGTGCTTTTTCTATATCACCTAATAGTTCATTGCTAACCATTGCTGGGTGTTTGTTTTTATTAACTTCTACAATGGCCTCAACTTTGAGGGTCAATATTCGCTCTGTACCACCATATCTGTTACGCTTGCGGTTTTCAGATAGTTCCCATATTGATATGCCGTGATTATGCCCCTGTTCAATAACGGATTGCTGACGATAAACATGACCAATGTTGTTGTGATAACCATTGGCAGTTTCAATAATTTGTTCGCGTATCGTTTTCATCTTACTCCTCGTCCAAAATAAATTTTGGACTCCTAAGCATAAATTTTTTTTATTATGTTTTGTGCTTTTAAACGGTCCTTTGTGTTGACAAAAATTGCCTTATCAATTAACTTTCATCCCGCTCGTTTAAGATAACAATTTGTGTAACAGCATATCAAGACAACTTTGTACATAAAAAACTTCCAATCCACGTACATAAAAGGGAACCACTCTATGCGTGTCTCCTGAGACTAGTAAAATGGTCAGTACTACAAATTCCCTCCCAAAATCCAGCACTGGCGATATGCTCGATATCAATATTTGGGTAAAACGCATTACCAAAGATCGCCCGCTTGCTGATCAGCAAACGATTATTAAGGCTTGTATTTGGGCACAGGAGGTACATCAATCCCAAACGCGGGCTCCTGGTGAACCTTTTCTCATCCATGTCGTTAATGTTGCTAACACATTGGCGCAATTGGGTATGAATACTGAGGTGCTTGTTGCTGCTATTTTGCATGATATTGTTGATGATAAACAAATCATGTTTGATGATATTGAAAAACGCTTTGGCAGTGAGGTGGCGCACTTAATCGATGGCGTTGCCAAGATGAAATTTATTGAAGAACTCAACGATAAGTCGGATAAAACGATTAATACTCAGCACCAAATCGAAAGGCTGCGGAAAATGTTATTGGCGATGGCTGAAGATGTGCGGGTTGTATTTATCAAATTAGCTGATCGTTTAGATAATATGCTCGTTCTGCTTCATCATTCAGCAGACAAACAGCAACGTATGGCGCGTGAAACTTTAGATTTATTTACTCCCCTCGCTAACTGGCTTGGTATTTGGCAAATAAAATGGGAACTTGAAGATTTATCATTGCGTTATTTGGAGCCTGAGACGTACAAAAAATTGGCACGACTTTTAGATGAGCGTCGTATTGATAGAGAAAATTATATCAAGCAAGTGATAAAAAGCTTGTCTGACGCACTTGCCAATGCTGGCATTAAGGCGAAAATTTATGGCCGCCCTAAACATATTTACAGTATTTGGCGGAAAATGCAAACAAAAGGTATTGATTTTGATGACGTTTTTGATGTACGTGCGGTGCGCGTATTGGTTAATACTGTGACTGAATGTTATATGACGCTCGGAGTTGTTCACAATCAATGGCAACCCCTTCATTCTGAATTTGATTGTGATAGGTCCTGATAAAAAAATTTTTGAGGTGCAAATCCGTACTCACACTATGCACCATCATGCGGAACTGGGTGTTGCTGCACATTGGCGTTATAAGGAAAATGGCAGTCAACATGATCATGGTTTTGAACACAAAATCGCTTCTCTGCGGCAACTTCTACAGTGGAAAGATGAGGATGGTGAACCTGGCGATTTTATTGATCGTTTCAAGGCAGAGATTTTTGAAAATAGCGAGATTTCTGAAAATCGCGAGATTTCTGAAAATCGCGTTTATGTGCTGTCTCCGAAAGGAGATGTGATAGATTTGCAGCAAGGTGCAACGCCGTTGGATTTGGCTTATTGTATTCACACTCAGTTAGGACATTGTTGTCGTGGTGCTAAAATCAATCATCGCATTGTACCATTGACATACACTCTCAAAAGTGGTGAATTGGTTGAAATTTTGACTGCCAAAGAGGAAAAACCTTCTCGCGATTGGCTTATTCCACAAGCAGGTTATTTGAAAAGCTCAAAAGCTCGTTCTACTGTTAAACAGTGGTTTAAAAAACAAGATATTCAACAAAAAATCAGTGATGGACGGAAGTTATTAGAACGGTCTTTACGACGTTTGAATATTAAAAATTATAGGCTTGCTCAATTAGCGCAAGTTTTGCGTTTTAAATCGGAGGATGAGTTATTAGCCTCTGTGGGATGCGGCGACACGACTATCAGCCAGATTGCTAATATCTTCAAAGAACAAGTTTTACCGAAAAAAAAGAAAGTTCTTCCAATTATTAGCAATAATCCTCAAGATAGTATCGATATCAAAGGTGTTGATGGTTTATTGATTCAAAGGGCACATTGTTGTCAGCCTGTGCCTTATGATCCCATCGTCGGTTATATTAGTAAAGGGCGAGGCGTGATGGTGCATCGCCGCGATTGTCCCAATGCCTTACATTGGCAAGAGGAGGGTAATCAGCGTCTGATTGAGGTTGAATGGAAGTCAGCCAATGCTAAACAAGCTTTTGTTTATCCTGTGGAAATTCTGATCAGTGCTTTTGATCGAACGGGTTTATTGTGTGACATTTCTTCAATTGTTGCCAATGAAAAAATTAACATTCTCGACAGTAATACGAGTACCAATAGGAATGATAATAGTGTTGATATGAGCTTTACACTTGAGGTGAGTAATCTTGAGCAATTAAACAGTGTTTTGGGGAAAATTGATGATTTGCCTAATGTGATGAGGGTGTGGCGTAAAAGTTAGTTATCGTATTTCGACGCTCCGCGTCGAGTGAACAGTTTATCTTTTTTCAAAAGGATTGTTAGATATGAAAAAATTATTTCCATCTATTGCCAGTATTTTACTCTTATGGCAGATAAGTCTACCATTGGTCGCTGACACAATTTCTCTTGAAGCGGGCAAATTTGACTATTACACCCTGGCATTAAGTTGGCAAGCGGCATTTTGTGAGTCAAAACCGCAAAAACCTGAGTGTCAATCTCAAAATGAAAAGCGATTTGATGCTTATCATTTTGTATTGCATGGACTTTGGCCTAATGTCAAAGGGGATAAAGATCACAGCTATGGATATTGCAATGTCCCCAAACGGATCGTTAATCGACGCTGGTGTGATATGCCTCGATTAGATTTGTCCAAAGAGGTCAGAGAAAGCTTGGGCAAATTCATGCCGGGTAGCCTTTCATGTTTGCAACGCCATGAGTGGTATAAGCATGGTAGTTGTTCTGGTTTGTCTGAGAACGATTATTTTGCATTGTCCAATCAATTGGTAAAAATGTTTTCAGAAACTGACTTTAGTCATTATGTGGCAAAGAATGTGGGTAAATATGTTAAACGAAAGGATTTATTGAAAGCGTTTGATAAGGAGTTTGGTAAAGGTAGTCGCGCTTATTTGTTGTTAAGGTGTAAAAAAGTGCGCGGCACCAGTTTGTTGACTGAGATTCAAATACATCTCAAGAAAAATCTCTCTGCTCTGAGCGATTTTGGGCAGCTTTTTCCTAAGGAAAAGCTGAGGGTTTATGGTACTTGCCCGCGCCGTTTCAAAATTGATGAGGTGGGTATTGTTAAGTAGTGCAGGATAGTTTCAGACCGCGACGCAGAGCGTCGGTGCCTGCACCGACGCGTCGAGTTTCACATCACGCATCAAGTTTTTTCTTCAATAACTCATTCACTTGCTTAGGATTCGCTTTACCCTTTGATACTTTCATCACTTGTCCAACAAAAAAGCCAAACAATTTTTCTTTACCATTGCGGTAGTCTTCCAGTTGTTTAGGATTGTTGGCTAACACTTCATCAATGAGTTTTTCAATCGCGCCAGTGTCGGTGACTTGTTTCAATCCACGTTTTTCGATGATGGTATCGGCATCGCCTTCGCCATTCCACATCGCCTCAAACACTTGTTTGGCGATTTTACCAGAAATGGTTTTGTCACTGATACGGCGTACC
>LUTY01002231.1 GCA_001640045.1 Candidatus Thiomargarita nelsonii
CGCAAATTTTCCATCAATTTGTCACTAACCTGTCGATCAGTATAGGTAATAGCTTCGGCATATTCGAGTGCGACTTTTTCTTTATCATTAAAGAGTTCACTTTCTTGCCAGTTTTCTAAAATAGAGGCTTTTTCCATTGAGCCGGCTCTTTCTAATAGAACCGAAGAATTGAGATCTATACAAAAATGACACCAATTGATCTGTGACACTCTGACGATGATGAGAGAACGGAGAACCGGATCAAGTGGCGAGTTTTTTCGATCTAACGCGCCATAAAGGTGTGCAACAGCAGTAAACAGGCGGGGCACTCTTGCCCAGAGCAAGCCCGATTTCAAGATTTGCTTGTACTTCCTTTTTTGAGTCCAAAAAAGAGGACGAATATACCAAGGATATTGGTGTAATGGTTTTTCAGGAACCCTCATATTTTACTCCGTTTTTTTGATGAGCCAAATGGCAGATGCGGTGGATACCTCAAAAAAGTCAATAATACCAAGGCACCGAATAGCGAATAAATCAGGATAAAAACCCAATCGGGGGCAGTGTAAAAGAGAAAGTAGTGCATCCAGTAACCAATAAAACTCATGCCATGTGTAGCTTCACCCGCTAAATGACGTAGGTGATATTCTAATATTGTTAATGGGCAAGTAATTCCTAGCCATGCTTCTAAAACCACGTAGCCAATGGCGGCTAAATGCAAAAATCTAAAAATGAAATTTTGTGTCCAGTGCCATTTTCTCATCCATCCTATCAGAATAAGTACTTGTCCAGCAATCACAAATAACACAAAACTGGCATGTAGCACTACCGTTAAGTCGGCGAGGAAAGAAAATAGTGAGGCTGACATTATGATTGAGACTCACAGTTATTTTTAATGAGTGCCAGTACTTTTTTAGCTTTAGTTTTAGGCAGACGCCGACCATAAAAACTTGCACAAAAGGAAGTTATAAGAACTATCATGTCTTCTAGTAGATCATCCTTAAGTTCCTTATTATTAATAACAACCAAGTTTCGATTTTGGGCAAGTAAAGTCGATTCGACGTATTCATACCCAAAACGCATCAAACGGTTTTTATGTTCTATTGCAATGATTTTGACCGAGGGATCACTTAACAATTGCATGAGTTTGGGTCTATGATCATTCAAATCTGAACCAATTTCAGTCACCGTTTTTGAAACTTTTAAGCCAAGTTGAGTCACCGCATTGACGACTTTTGCCACTTGTCTATCTAGATCAGATTTTTGATTGTTTGAAGAAACACGGGCATAAACCACGCACTCTTTATTATCCTCAGAGTCTAAGGATTGCAGTAGAATCGTTCCGGTTGCCATTTGCTTGGCAGGTACTGGTAATTTTCCTTCCTTGAACCACCGCCATGCGGTTTTATATGAGATACCTTGTAATTTAGCCCATTCGCTCAGTTTCATGTCATAAAAGGAAATGTTTGTTAATAAACCGGGTTGGAAAAAAGAGAGAAATGAGTTATTCACTCTTCAGGCATTGGCTCATTTTCCTCATCAGATACGCCTTCTTCTCCTACATCTTCAGGAAGTTCCACTAAGCTATCGTCGTTTACTATCTCGATGATTTCTTCATCTTGAGGCACATTATTAGGGGTTTCTTCCACAAAATCCTCCTCAGGCAGATTGATAATTTCTTCTAGTTCTTCTACATTACTTTCTGCTTGCTCAATCGTCGGTTTTTCGATGGCCGGTTTTTCGGCTGCCGTTTTTTCGACGGCTGGTTTTTCGATGGGCAGTTTTTCAACCGTCCCTTTTTCACCTTCACAGCCTACCAATCCCAACAACAATGTGATAAAAGCCAGTTGTAATTTGAGTTTCATAGTGTTTATCTCCTTTGAACAAGACATTTCAAACATAAAGTCCGGGCGTTCAACAATTCATTCGCCTTGTTGCATGATAATATGATTCTCACAATAAATGTCAAGTATTTGTGGATTGAAAGTCAGTCCTCTATCTCATGTGGTATGCTATTCATTCTCATAATTCTAAAATTTTCTGGAGAAAATTAATATGTCTGCTTTAATTTGTGGCTCCTTTGCTTTTGATACCATTATGGAATTTAATGATAAATTTAAAAATCATATCCTGCCTGAGCAGGTGCATATCCTCAATGTGTCGTTTATGGTACCCGATTTGCGTCGTGAATTTGGAGGGTGTGCGGGCAATATTGCGTATAACCTCAATCTATTAGGCGGAGATGCCTTGCCTATGGGCACAGTGGGGAGAGATTTTGCACCTTATGCCGAGTGGATGGACAAATGTGGTATACCGCGCACACATATCACCACGATTGATCATACTTATACTGCCCAAGCCTTTATTACCACAGACATGGATGATAACCAAATTACGGCTTTTCATCCAGGCGCAATGAATTTTTCTCATTATAACAAAGTTTCTCAGGCTGAAGGTGTGACTATCGGCATAGTTTCTCCCGATGGGCGTGAGGGTATGATTGAACATGCTAAACAGTTTGCAGAGCTTGGCATTCCTTTTATTTTTGATCCTGGGCAAGGTATGCCGATGTTTGATGGCAACGATTTGTTGCTATTCATTGAGCAGGCAAGTTGGGTTGTTGTCAACGATTATGAATGGCAATTGATGCAGCAACGTACCGATTTTTCTCCGGAACAAGTGGCAGAACGGCTGCGGGCGTTGATTATCACCAAGGGAGCAGAAGGCGCGATGATTTATACGCCTGAGACGGTTTACCAAATACCCTGTGCAAAAGCGAATGCGGTCGATCCAACGGGTTGTGGGGATGCCTTTCGTGGTGGATTGTTGTATGGTTTGATGAATGAGATTGATTGGGAAACGACGGGACGGATTGCATCATTGATGGGTGCCATTAAGGTTGAACATCA
>LUTY01002223.1 GCA_001640045.1 Candidatus Thiomargarita nelsonii
TGCACTTCGCACCCTCATTCACGAGGGGGAAAGTCTGCCCACGCAAACCTTTGCGGCGTGATTGAAGCTTTGCGTGCTTTATATCCTAACGCCCCTTATTTAGAATTAGTACACCGTTTAGATCGTGATACCTCTGGCTGTTTGATGATTGCAAAAAAACGTAGCATGTTACGGCGCTTGCATGATTTACTACGCGATGGTGGAATACACAAACAGTATCTCGCCTTAGTACAAGGGCGTTGGAATCCACACATCCGCAGGGTAGAGGCACCATTGCGTAAAAATATTTTACAATCAGGAGAACGTATTGTGCGTGTCAGTGCCGAGGGTAAATCCGCCCTCACTCAGTTTAGCATTGAACAACAATTTACAACAACGACTTTATTGCGTGTGCAGCCCTTGACGGGGCGTACTCATCAAATCCGTGTACATGCCGCCCATCAGGGACATCCGATTGCGGGAGATAGCAAATACGGTGATGAAACCTTTAACCAACAAATGCGCCACGACAAGCTCAAACGTTTATTTTTGCACGCTGAAAAATTGGATATTGATTT
>LUTY01002224.1 GCA_001640045.1 Candidatus Thiomargarita nelsonii
GTTGAGCAACATCGACGCATCTCCCCCCGACAATGGTTTGGATTTTGGTAACGTGGTTAAAACTGGTTACATTCAACAAACGAAAGATGAAGGCAAATTTGATACCTCACAAATCACCTACAGCCTGTTTGATCTAAGCCAATTAGCATTGTTTAGCAAAAAATTTGAACAATTTGCGATTGAATTCAAAGAATTGTTGAAAAAAAAGGAGTTTTTAAATTATCAAACACTCAGTCGCGGTATTATTCGTGCCCCTGGCTATCCCCTGATAGAAGCGGGTCGCTTGCGTTCACTGCGTTCTGTTAGCGACAACCAAGCTATTCGCATCGATCTCTATAATATCCTACAAACGGTGGGACCAGACTTGGCTGGACTTAGCCAAACCGCCACTGAGTTGCTAAAAATGCTTGATCAAATCATTGTTGATTACGAAACCAATGACAAGGTTCAAAAAATTCACCCCCAAGCAGGGCGCCTGAGTATTGATATTAATATTACTAATACGGCACATTTGGATGTGCTGCCTAAGGCTTATAGGGAACTCAATGAAGGTTTAG
>LUTY01002225.1 GCA_001640045.1 Candidatus Thiomargarita nelsonii
CTGCGTATCGTAATATTTGTCATCTGCGGGTCTCGGAAAACCGCGTACTGATTCCGTATGGATATTTTCGTATTGTCCTGATTTTCTGAAATACTCAATCACGAGTCCCATTCGTTCAAAGGGATGAATATCGCTCCAGATATTGACGACTTTCGTTGGAAACCAACGTTCTGAGAACGTCAAGATGAAGTATCCGCCCTGTTTAAGAATTCGAGCCACTTCGCGGAATATGTCAATGGGCGCCGTCATATATTCAACCGAAATGCTACAAATGACCACATCAAATTCTTGATCCTTAAACGGCATGACTGGGCGACGATTTAAGTCCTGAACAATGAAATTGGCCAGTTTTTCATTTTTTTCCAATTCTTCACTGTTCAATCCCAATCCTGTCACATTTTCTATGTCTTCAGGCAAATGAGATATCCAACTGCTCATCAAATCGAGTACTTTCATACCGGGTTTAATAAACCGGGCATAAAGATTGCTTATCCGCTGCATTGCGGTTGTATCTATATGGTTGACAAAACGCGGTTTTGTGTAAAATGTCTGATCGT
>LUTY01002226.1 GCA_001640045.1 Candidatus Thiomargarita nelsonii
TGACTTATCCCTTATTACATGTAATCCTTGTAGTTATTGGTTTTGACTTATCCTTTCTTACAAATTTTGAGCGTTTTTTCTGTTTATCTTTGTAAGGCGCGTAGTGCGGCTTCTGGTTCGAGTGCAACAATCGTGAGAAGTGCGGCTGCCGTTCCAGTGGGTTTATGCAGTTCCCAATTTTGCAAGGTTATCACTTTTACGCCAATCATGTTTGCAATTTGCGTTTGTGAAAGCCCCGTTTTTTTGCCGTATTGCTTTTACATCAAAAGTCCGCGATGGTTCCGATTCACCACGCAAAAATCGCCCAGCATCTTTGATACTCATTACGAGTTCATTAAAGAGTTTATCATCCATTTTTTAGCTCCTCTTCAATTAACTTAACTAATATTTGCTTTTGTTCTTCTGTCAATTTACGGAGTTTGTTAATCATTGACGAACCAGAAACGCATTTACATCCCCAATGGCAAGTAGAATATGCCAAGTTGATTGTGATGCTGGCTGAGAACAATATTCCGGTTTTATTACTTATCCATCATCCTCGGCAAACTGAGGAATGG
>LUTY01002227.1 GCA_001640045.1 Candidatus Thiomargarita nelsonii
CTGGAGCAGTCTCATGGTAAAGGTGAGACTTATCGTATATGGTTGCCCGGCATCTTAAAAGCCTATCACAATTATCAGTTATCAGTTATCAGTACTCATATGTTTAAGGATGAATTTGGGCGCTCTTTGTCGGCACCTATTGATATGCAATTTGCGACTGATCATCGCCTTCCTCGTCATGTTTTTGAGCATGACATATCGGTGCTGGAAAAAGGCGTTGATAGCGATCTGCCTATTGTTGTTACCAATTTGGATCAAATTTCCCTTTTTTATCGTCTCTTGACACCGCAAGGTTGGACAGATCAGAAACAGCGAGTGCTGCCCGTGCCTCAAGTGGAAGACATCGCTTTTAAAATGCCTTTGGGCATTCGTGATTTGATCCCTAATGGCATTGTGCAGGGCTATTTTACAAGCAAGCCGGATATCAACAACCAAAAAGCCTCAAAGTATAACTGGTTTTTTACCCAAATCACGCCTTTTCATGTACAAGCCAAATTAGGACATAATTAGCCAAATCAGTAGTCATCGTCTCCCCAAAGCAAAAAGGCGTACTCGTA
>LUTY01002228.1 GCA_001640045.1 Candidatus Thiomargarita nelsonii
TACTGCAACTGAGTCAACGAACTGATCTGCTCTAAATTGCTCAGTTGATTTCCCCCGCAATACAAGTGCCGCAAGTGTGTCAAAGAACACAGCGATTTTAAATCGCTGACTTGATTATAACTACAATCCAAATCCTGCAATTGTGTCAATAGCCGTAATGCTTCTAAATCGCTGACTTGATTTCCCCAGCAATACAAAACGCGCAATTGAGTCAACTCGTACAGCGGCTCTAAATCGCTGACTTGATTAGAACTACAAACCAAGTTCTGCAATTGAGTCAACTCGCGAAGTGGTTCTAAATCGCTGATTTGATTAGAAGTGCAATCCAATATTTGCAACGGTGTCAACGACATCAACGGTTTTAAATCGCTGATTTTATTATAACTACAAACAAAATTCTGCAACTGAGTCAACGGGCGCAGCGGTTCTAAATCGCTCAGATCATTACAACTACAATCCAATTTCTGCAACTGAAAGATTTTATCCAAATCACTGTCACTTGGTTCATCAATGGCAATAGCTTTCTTGAAAACTTTTTTCCACTTGTCATCCAATTG
>LUTY01002229.1 GCA_001640045.1 Candidatus Thiomargarita nelsonii
CACGCTCTGCGTGGGAATGCATGCCCCGACGCTCCGCGTCGAGTATTTAGCTCAAGAAACCAACAGATTCGCCAAAAGGCATCCATAGCGTTTGTCTCCATAGCAATACGTCGCTTTGCGATAATAATGCTCACCCAAAGCAATACGGTAAAGCTTAAGATAGCGTATTTTTTGTCGCTTAAATTCTGCTATAAAGCTTTCAAGATTTGGTATTGCGGTATCACCCTTTGCGAGGCGTTGACGCCGGTTGGTGATATATTTTGATATAATCGCCTGATCAATGTATTTTTGGTAACAGACGCTATTGGTATGAATACGGCACAGCACTAATACATCTGGCAAAACCAGTACCAGTCCCTTCACGCTCATACGATCAAATAATTCCATATCTTCAGCCCCTTCAAATTTGGGTTGATAGCCGCCTTCTTTTATGAACATCTCTTTTTTAAAAAAAGCGGTCATATGAGGTATTCTAATCACTTTTCCCTGTTGACGCAGAAAATGAAATTGTGCTTTTGTAGTGGGGCTGTTTATTAAGGAATATTTTCGACCCAAG
>LUTY01002230.1 GCA_001640045.1 Candidatus Thiomargarita nelsonii
AGAATCTGTGTTAAATAAGAAGGTATAGTTGTTATGCGAGTGTTGATTATACGTCATGCCCCTGCGGAAGATCGCGCTGAATTTTATCGGAATGGTCAATCGGATGATTTGCGCCCCTTAACCAATAAGGGTAAAGCGAAAATGCGTGAAAATGTGCAAGGATTACAAACGATTGTGCCGCAAATAGATCGTATTGCGGATAGTCCGTTAATCCGCGCTCAACAGACGGCAGGTTTGCTGCATGCCGCTTATCCGAATGCTATCCGAGAAACTTTGCCCGCCTTAGCGCCTGATGGCTCAGAATCTGCGATGTTAACTTATCTACAACAACATGGCTCAAAAGCGCAAACGATTGCCCTAGTGGGGCATGAGCCAAATTTGGGGGCATTAGCAACGTGGTTACTCAGTGGGCAAGTTGATAGTTGGATGCCTTTAAAAAAAGGCGCGGCATGTTTATTAGAATTTGTTGATGTGGTTGAAGCGGGTCAAGCGGAGTTATGTTGGATGCTGAGGCCTAAACAATTGCGCCAATTAGTTTAGAGGAGTCCAAGACGT
>LUTY01002239.1 GCA_001640045.1 Candidatus Thiomargarita nelsonii
GGTATCTGTTGAGCTGAAGCCTCTATTTGCTTCAATAAATTATGATCTTTGGCTATACGAGGAATATCCGACTGAGGATTTTCCAAGGTACATACCGCTTCAGGTAGATAAGCTGAATGCTCCTGATTTGCGTTCATTAACATACAATATTTTTTAGGCGATTTTATCAGGAGTGCAAGGCGCACCTTGCACAGGTTTTCGCGCCTAAAAACTGTGCAAGGTACGCCTTGAGCCACAAAAAAAAACTAGAACATCGAGTAAAAGGTGTTTAATATAACACCATTTTTATAAGCTAATACCAACAATTTATTTAACTTATTTGTTGATACTTAAAATATCACTTGATGTTTTTACCAAATAGTTTCCAATAAGTCAAGCCATTATAAACTAACAAAAAACCTCTAAAGCAAAACCCTTTCAATCCCTCCCCGATTAACCTTCTCCAAAAATTCCCCTTGACTCTTCGCCTGAAGAGGTAGCAGCTTATTGTTGTAAGCCGTGAGATGATCGACTAAGGAAACATGCCTAATATTAAATAAAGCGACTCTGCCACGCAATCTGTCATTTAAAATCCAATAGCACATTTTGTTCATAAAGTTCGAGGGAAACATCTATAATTGGATTAGATGGCATACCATCCTGTAGATTGTAAAATTTAGGAGTTATCCCGTCACGGTAAAGAGAGCATAAACCGATTGATTCATTGTGTTTTCGAGCTAACCATTCAAAGCGTCTGAGTACAAAATAACTATGAGTAGCCAGAAAAATTGAAATACCCATTGATGCCATCAAAAATACAATGCCATATCGTATCGGGCAACCATAAAGGATTGCCCCTACATGGACCGTGATTTATCGTAGGGGCAATCCCTTGCCCGACACGATATGGCATTGAGTTCAAAGGTGAGTGCTTGCAAATCCGGTTGAATTTGCCCCTTTGTCATGGGTAAACGTAGAGCCTTGATGAGATCATAATAGGTATCATCAAAGCCAGCAATTTCTAATTGTTCACGAGTTGCGGCAATCGCTTCAAATGTTGTTAAAACTTCTTTTGCGGGAATAAATAAGGCATTGAATTCTGGAAATTGGCCGTTTAATTCGCTGAATTCTGAAATTGTAGTGGTGTTTTTTTCTCCAAGTGTGAAATAGAGACTTTCATTGTAAAAATTGACTTCTACTTTGAGCTTAGATTGTCCTTGGCTTATGAGTGTGTTGAGTTCCCAATGAGCGGGTTGAAATGTCCACAGTAATTTCTTGGCAATTCTATCTCCCCAAGATTCTGAGTGGATTTGTCGTTTGTTGTATTCTTCAATACTACGGGCGATGACGTAAAGCGTCTTTAAAAGATGTGTCTTACCCGTGTCATTTTCGCCAATGATGAGGTTAAGAGATTTATGTGGCTGCCATTCCAGTTTTCTGAAGACTGCCAAGTTTTCTAAGGTAATTTGACTAAACATTTTTTTGATAAACCTTAAATGCCTTATTTTTAGCTCCGACTCGGTGGGCAACAAAAACACGTATCCCACCCTACTTGGCTGATGCTATTTTAAATTGGCTCTTATGATCCGACAATCATCAACAAGGACAACACGTCGAGCATAAAATGTGATTATAGTATTCCAGCAAGCGTAGGACGCAGCCTTTCTCGTTCCCACGCTCTGCGTGGGAATGCCTGCCTCGACGCTCTGCGTCGAGCACTACTGACAAACAATCAACTTCCCTTTACAAACAACATGACGAAAATATTTTTTTAAGATCGGCACATAATCAGCCATCTTCCAATTGCGCTGCCAGCAACCCTTTTTTGAAATACCACTGATACCCGATTTATCCCCCTCATGCACCGTAAAATAACAAGGCACTTGGTAGGAAACACATAAAGCAATCAAATTTCGCATCGCTTGTCCATCATCAATCACATTCAATACATTATTGCAAACAATCGCATCTGGATGACAAGCCAATGCTTCTGCGTTTTCGGTTTCACTTCGGTTAAATTTGTCATATATATATAATTTAACGCCGAGCCCTGCCGCATAGATTTTATTCGCATCATATTTACCCCCTCCTATGTCGAGAACGCTTAATCCGACAAATTGAGGTAAAACTGTTTTAATCGCTGGATTAACTTGATTAAGGCTCGTTGCGGCACTGCTCAATTGTTGCATTTTCTCCTCTCTCTGCTGTCAGTGCATAATCAGACGGCTCTAAAATAGGCACTCGTTCTAGAACAATATCCGCCAACAATCGCGCCGAGGCTAAGCCAAGTACAATACCATTACGAAAATGTCCCGTATTCATATATAAGCCTTCAATGTTGGGATGTTTGCCTATATAGGGTACGCCATTGGGAGAACTAGGGCGCAAACCTGCCCAATGTTTTTGCACCGTATAATCGGCTAATCGCGGTATCAACTTAAAAGCGGCTGATTTTAAATCTTCTCGGGCGGTGTTGGTAGTGCTTTTATCAAAACCGGCTGGTTCTACTGTGCTGCCAACCAATACGCTGCCATCACGACGGGGAATCACATAGCGATCCTTCGCCAATACAATGCGTGAAACTAAATTCGGTGGCGTAACAAACAAGATCATTTGTCCACGCACCGGATTCACCGCTAAAGGGGTAGCAACGCTATTCAGTAAATGGGCACTCCATGCGCCTGCTGTCACAATAACCCGTTTGGCAGCTATCAAACCTTGTTCCGTTTCAACCCCAATGATTTTGTCAGCTTCAACCCGCAAAGCTTGCACCGTCTGTTGTTCCAAGACCGTTAGTTTCTTTGCTAATTCCAATGCTCGCCTTAAGGCTTTGAGTAAGCGAGGATTGCGTATCTGAGCCACATCAGGCAACCATAAAGCTTTTTGATAATCACCCAGTTGAGGT
>LUTY01002232.1 GCA_001640045.1 Candidatus Thiomargarita nelsonii
ATTGCCAGAGTTATTTTCTTTATTCATAACAACAAAATAGTTTTATTGCATGGGTTCATCAAAAAAACTCAGCAAACCCCAAAAGAAGATATTGAACTAGCACTAACACGGAAAACCACATTTATGACAAAATAATTTAAGGTTATTGGGTGAGGAGACCAACTATGACAAATTTACAAGACGCACAAGAGACTTATAGTATGGGTTCAAGTTTCGAGGATTTTCTTGAGGAAGAAGGTCTTTTAGCGGAAGTCGAGGCAACCGCCATTAAAAGAGTGCTTGCTTATCAATTTGAACAAGCCATGAAAAACGCTAACATATCTAAAGCAGAGATGGCAAAGCGTATGCACACAAGTCAAGCCTCGGTTGAACAACTTATTAATCCAGACTCTAAAGCTATCACTTTGAATACGCTCACAAAAGCGGCTGCTACCTTGGGTATGCACTTAAAAATGACGCTTGAGACTCATACGCTGGAGCAGACTGCCAAGTAGGGCTTGTCCAAAGCTAAAGCTTTGGACTCCAAAATACATTAAAATTCCTGAGTCGGTACTT
>LUTY01002233.1 GCA_001640045.1 Candidatus Thiomargarita nelsonii
CGGCTTACTTTTTGCGCCTCCGTGGGCATAGTTGTACTATTTTTGAGTCATACGATAAGCTCGGTGGCATGATGGGTTTTGGTATCCCGGGTTATCGCATACCCCGCGATGTGCTTGACCATGAGAACAAGCGTATCATTGATATGGGTGTTGAGGTTAAGTTGAATACTCGCGTCGGTACTGACGTTAGCATTGAGCAATTAGAAAAGGAATATGATGCCATTTTCTGGGGGATTGGTGCGACTTCGGGTAAGGCATTGCCTATTCCGGGTGCAGAAGCGCCGAACTGCGTTGACGGTATGGCGTTTTTACGCGCTTTTAATGAGGGGCGGTTACACCATCTATCGGGTCGCATATTAGTCATCGGTGGTGGCGATACTGCTATGGATGTGGTAGCGGTTGCTAGGCGTTTAGGCCATATTTCTCATGTCCACGAAAAAGATCGCCCGGAAAACGTGATTTTGGGTCATACCGTTCATGATGTAGCCACTGCCGCTCGTCGAGAAGGCGCAGATGTGTGGATCGTCTATCGTCGTCCCATCTCAAAGGCACCG
>LUTY01002234.1 GCA_001640045.1 Candidatus Thiomargarita nelsonii
GCTCAGATAAAACTCAGTCGCAAAAAAGTCGAAATTATTTAACCCCGTATAATCAAATTCGGGGATTTTGCAAGATCAACGGGTGAAGCTAAATAAATAGCGTCTGTTCAAAACTTTGGCTTAAGCCCAGCTTGTTTGCACAATCTGTTAGCCGTAATCCGGTCAAAATGTTTATGTCTCTTGACAGGAATTGTTTTGATGTTATTGGTATAGATAGAGTGATTTCCGCCCTCACGTAGCCAGTAGAATCCATTGTTTTCCAAATAATTGATAAGATCACGCCGCTTGACAGACATCATCAATCTCCACCGGCAGTTGTTCTATCAAACTATTTCCTAACGGGATTTCTTGGTTTTGCATTTGATAGGCTAAAACCATTTCATTCAGTGCATCTCTTAACATAGCACGACATTCTTCAATGTCTTTACCTTCAGTTATAACATCTGGCCATTCAATGAGTTGCCCCATATAGCCCGCGTTAATTTTAGTGTACTTAGCAGTGAAATTATGTAGCATGGATTTATCCTTTTTTCAAGTAAGATTGTGGGCATCGT
>LUTY01002235.1 GCA_001640045.1 Candidatus Thiomargarita nelsonii
AGCAGTAGATGATGAGATGGGCATTAACGAGGTTTATGACTTTAAAGCGCAAAAAAAAACTTTACATTTTTTTATTTTTAAAGTAACATGGCACACACTTGAGGTGGTTAGCCTTCCACATAAAAAAAAATGGACTCTCAAGTATTGCAAGTAACCCTGAGTTCTCATTAGACGAGGGGATAAAGGGCTGATACCTCCCTTATTCATAATTATTTGTGTGACATACTCCATTTAGTCTGCATGTCAATAGTTATCAATAGAATTGCTATCTCTTCTAATATCCATAAAAATCACATTATCTTCCCACGCTCCGCGTGGGAATGCCTGCCGCGTCGCAAATTACCGCACAATCCCACGTTCTGATTTTTGTAAAAATGTCACCATATCGCGGACATCTGTATATTTTTCACTCAACTCTTTCAATGCCTCAATAGCTTGTTCTATTGTCAGCTTCTTTCTATAAATAACTTTATAAGCCTCATGCAACGCCTGAATTGTCTCACTACTAAAATTTCGACGTCTCAAACCTTCCTTATTGATAGCATAAGCCTTA
>LUTY01002236.1 GCA_001640045.1 Candidatus Thiomargarita nelsonii
GTCCTGTACTGATTTATTGAAACTTTTCAGCACGTTTGAGCAATTTATCCAAACCCGATTCCCATACCCAATGCATTGATTAAGGATTTTAATAAGGGATTTTTTGAGGCATAAGCTTCAGTACGACCTAAAATAATACAGTTCACTACAATGAGTTGAATAAAAGCCCCCAATGCATTGTATAATTCCAAGCTAATGGCTTGAATCACATAATCTGTGATGGTGACAAAGGTTGCAATAATAACAATATAAGCGGCAATACGGACTTCCTTTGGAATAAAAGCCCGAAATAATGACACCAAAGCACTAGAGCAAAGTAAGACAAAGGTGGTGGCTACTCCCATCGCCAGTCCATTGATGACCGAATTGGTGACCGCTAATACCGGACACATACCGAGTAACATGACAAAAACTGGATTTTCTCGCCATATTCCCGCCAAGAAAGTATCCACTGTGATGTCATCAGCTTTTGGTTGTCGTGCGTGCTTCATAATGGCTTCTCCTGCTATTTCTGAATCAATGCCATATCGTGTCGGGCAACCACAAGGGATTG
>LUTY01002237.1 GCA_001640045.1 Candidatus Thiomargarita nelsonii
AAACAGTAAAGGCTGTGCCGAGTTGGTAACATCTGCTTACCGTCAATCCTATTTTGATGCCGAACGCTATCCACTTCATGGCGTAGCTGTGGCAAGTACGAGGGCGGGTAATGTGATTGGTGGTGGAGATTGGGCCAAGGATCGTCTCATTTCTGATATTGTTAACGCCTTTATGGAAAAGCGTCCCGTTATGATTCGTCATCCTAATGCTATTCGTCCGTGGCAACATGTGCTTGAACCCCTTCATGGCTATTTAATGCTAGCAGAGCGGCTTTGGGAAAAAGGTGCCACTTTTGCCGGAGGATGGAATTTTGGCCCAAATGAACAAGACGCAAAACCAGTCTCATGGATAGTAGATAATCTTGCCAAAATATGGGGTAAAGAGGCGTTTTGGAAAAATGACTCTTCTCCTCATCCCCATGAAGCAACTTATCTCAAACTGGATTGTTCCAAGGCAAAAAGCCGCTTAAAATGGTTACCTAAGTTATCACTTGAAACCAACGATTGTATGAACTCAATCCAGCGGTCTGATTTTGCTGTCATTGGCACTTGG
>LUTY01002238.1 GCA_001640045.1 Candidatus Thiomargarita nelsonii
AAGAATTTGACATAACAAAACTAGGATGTCCCGTAGCACAACCTAAATTGACTAAACGACCCTCTGCCAGCACAATCAAACGTTTTCCATCAGGAAAAATGACATGATCCACTTGCGGCTTGATATTTTCCCATTCGTATTGACGCAATGAGGCAATATCAATTTCTGAGTCAAAATGGCCAATGTTGCAGACAATCGCTTGATCTTTCATCTGCTGCATGTGCTCATGTGTAATCACATTAATATTGCCGGTGGTTGTCACAAAAATATCACCAAGGGCAGCCGCCTCTTCCATCGTGACAACCCGATAACCTTCCATACCTGCTTGCAGAGCACAGATGGGATCAATTTCTGTTACCCACACGGTTGCGCCGAAACCACGAAATGCTTGAGCGCAGCCTTTGCCGACATCACCATAACCTAAAACGACACACGTTTTACCGGCAATCATCACATCCGTGGCGCGTTTAATGCCATCGAGCAGAGATTCACGACAACCATATAAATTATCAAATTTGGATTTTGTCACTGAATCATTAACATTAAAGGCAGG
>LUTY01002246.1 GCA_001640045.1 Candidatus Thiomargarita nelsonii
TAAAAGATCACCGGCATGGCTAAAAAAATGGACAGCATCAGCGTCAATTTAAAAGGGGTGAAAAACGGTGAAGCCACATCAATTGCTATCATCTGGGTACCTTCGGGCATCATATATAGCAACGGTTCCGCTAATAGCTTAAATAAATCACTCGCAAAGGGCATCAGTACCAATAGAATCAGCAGGATAGCCAATATCATTTTTAACAGGCGATCGCGTAACTCTAATAAATGCTGAACAAACGGCATATCTTTGCTGATAGGAGAAGTCATAAATTAGCTAGTTTCAGTTTTGTGAGAAGTGTTAGTGTCGCTGGAAGCTGATTTATCTTCCGTTGGCTTTGTCGGATCAAGACTGATAGGTTTATTCAACTCGCTTAAACCGGTTTTAGTTTCTTCGATAAACTGATGGAGACCTGTTTGGTCATTATGTTTGATAGCGTCTTGCATTTCTTGCAAGTGTAATTCTTTATCAATATCTTGCTTGATGGTGCCGAGAAAACGACGGGCGCGACCTATCCATAGTCCAGCAGTGCGTGCGGCACCCGGTAGTTTTTCTGGTCCAAATACTAATAGTGCAACAACGGCTATCAGGCTAAGTTCCCAAAAACCTATATCGAACATGATAAATACGTTTTTCTCTTTCAACCAAAATGATTGGTTGAATTGTGGAGTTAAAATTCGACGCGGAGCGTCGAGGCATGCATTCCCACGCTCTGCGTGGGAATGCCTGTAGCGACGCTCTGCGTCGAATTTTAGGCCTTATTCGTCTGCTTATCAGTCACTTGACCTTCAATGATTTTACCCTTGTCATCTTGACTCATTTGAGGCTGAGTGGCTGGCTCTGATTGTTTTTCTTCGTCTTTGTCACCATCACGCATGGATTGGCGGAAATTTTTAATCGCGCTACCTAAATCGCCGCCGATATTCCTCAACTTTTTCGTGCCAAATAAAACGATTACAATCACTAAAATAATTAATAATTGCCAAATACTAATACCCATCATATTGTTTTCTTCCCGTTAAACTGCCCTTGAAAAGCCCACGCCGCTTAAACCCTCGCCGCCTAGCAAATGAATATGTAAATGAAAAACGAGCTGTCCGCCCCCCGGGCCAGTATTAATCACTGTACGAAAGCCCTTATCAAGCCCTTGTTCTTTGGCAAGTTTCGGCAACAAGCGCATCATATACGCCATCAAACCGTCATGCCTTTCTTCAAGATCATTGAGGCTAATAATATGTTCACGGGGCACAATTAACAAGTGGACCGCCGCTTTCGGATTAATATCTTTAAATACAACAACATGTTCATCGCTATAAACTTGCTCAGAGGGGATTTCCCCCGCAACAATCTTACAAAACAGGCAATCAGTGGTCATATTTACTCACTCTGTAGGTTGCTTGTTGTGACGCTGCGCTTTTTCCTCAAGGCCAGATAGCCCAAAGCGCCGCTCCAATTCGTTTAACACCGACTCAGGCCCCAAACCTTGGTGTACTAACAATACCAAGCTGTGAAACCATAAATCGGCCATTTCATAAATAATTTGCTCGGAGTCGCCATTTTTTGCGGCGATCACCGTCTCTGTGGCCTCTTCACCGACTTTTTTTAAAATCGTATCAAGACCCTTGGCATATAAACTGGCGACGTAAGACTGATTTGGATCAGCCGTTTTACGTTGTTCTATTACTTGCGCTAAATGTTGTAATAAGTCGCTCATCTTAATGATATAACGTAGCGGGGTCTTTTAACACCTGTTCAACGGTTACCCACTGATTATCTTGTAATTGTTTAAAAAAACAGTGATGTCGCCCCGTGTGACAGGCAACGCCCCCGACTTGTTCGACACTCAGCAACACCACATCATTATCACAATCAAGGCGGATATCTTTAACATATTGAATGTTACCAGACTCTTCCCCCTTAAACCAAAGTTTACCACGAGAACGCGACCAATAAACAGCGCGTTTTTCTTGGACTGTTAAATTCAAAGCATCCCGATTCATCCAAGCCAGCATCAACACTTTACCCGTGCCGACTTCTTGAGCAATGGCGGGGACTAAGCCTTGCTCGTTCCAGCGGATTTCGTCTAAGTAATTTTTCATATTATATGATCTTTAATAGAAACTTAGCGTATCATACGTTTTAATATCTTACCAGCTATCAGTTTCAACAACAAACGGTGGTCGTCGTTTGTATCAGTTATCAGTTATCAGTTATCTTAGGAGTCCACCTTCGGTCTGGACGTCCAAGATAAATCTTGGACTCCGGATCAGGTTTACTTATAATGAGCATATCTGAAATCTGTGAAAATCCAGAAACCAAGTATAGTCATCCAGATAAGTTTTAGCCAAAACTGAAGAGGTTTAAAACTAGGAGAAAACTTACCATGAACAAGCAAAGCTTACAAATTAAAAAATTAACCACAATAAATTATAAAAATTTAAACCAAAATCAGGGGATTGAACTCCAACCCTTGAATATTTTAATTGGTGCTAACGGCTCTGGGCGTTTCTACAATGCCAATGATATGAGTTTAAAAGCGATTCGAGATACCTATCCAAAAATCGGAGCCAATGATATTTTTCTCTCTGCCACTTGCGAAAATTTGCCACTGGTATTAGACAATCTTATGCAACATCCAAATTATGGTATTGATTTTGAATAACAAATTAATCATGCCATGAAAAGCATTTTGCCCAACACACGTAAGATAAAAACCTATCGTTCTAACCTTTCTCTTGCAGTGCAATGGCATTTTGAGGTCGGATATGGGTTCTGTGAATCACGGTATCACACAAGCGCGTCTAGCAGCGGCACTTATTGATGATGAAATATTTTCCGTCATTACCGAACTAAGCCTAGACATTAGCCAGCATGATTTG
>LUTY01002240.1 GCA_001640045.1 Candidatus Thiomargarita nelsonii
TTTAGAAAGTACCTCATCGAGAACCATTGAGCCAATGACACTACGGAGATTGCTTATCGCTAAATTTTCAATGCCAGATTCAAAGTTTCTGATTTGATAGGCGGCTTGCGCGGCATTAATGATTTGATAAAAAACAACCCCATCTGCATGTACCCTGGCGTTGTCTTTCGTGATAACATTTTGCGCTGGAATGTCCATCACCGTTTCCATCATGTTCAATTTCCGGCTAATCACATCGACAGCAGGGATGATCAGATGTAAACCTGGATCAAGGGTTTTGGTGTACTTACCAAAGCGTTCAACCGTCCATTGCTCCCCTTGGGAGACCGATTTGACTCCCAAGAATAGCAATATAATTGCCATCCCTAGAAAAATGAATACAAATATTGCAAACTCGTTTAAGAAACTCATAAAATTAAGTAGTTGATCTGTTTAGAGGAGTCCAAGATTTATCTTGGATGTCCTAGCAAAATAAAATGTGTACAATTAAACACTATGTCTTATTTAATAAAACCGCCTAAATTACTTTTGCGCCGTGTCGGGCGTGCTATT
>LUTY01002241.1 GCA_001640045.1 Candidatus Thiomargarita nelsonii
AGGTCTGGTTTTGACTTTGACTTGAGGAAATTATTTCATGATCATTGCTAAATACCTACCTAGAGAATCCCAGTTATTATTAAATCCCAGTAATTGTTTTGACTTATCCCTGTTTATATTTAATCCCAGTAGTTAAAATAAGTCATCAGTGTTGTGATTATAGATGATTAAGCAAATAATCTGCCACAAATATAAAACATTGTTTTATAAGGAACAAAAAATAATCCTAAAAAATGTTTAGACTTTTCCCGTCAAAAAATCCCTGTAGTTAGGGTTTTGACTTATCCCGTCAAAAAATCTCTGTCGTTTAGGTTTTGACAAATATAAAGGAGATTGTTTACCAATGAAAAACGCTAGTATTTTCAAGTTGTGGGCATTGTTAGTATTGATGTTCACCTTTATCAGCACTGCAAACATATTACAAGCAGCAGAAACTGTAGAACTCTGCACTGCTATAGATGGTTCAGGCAGTATAGGCTATAGTGATTTTAAATTGCAGATAGAAGGTTTGGCGAGAGCCATTGAAAAATCTTCTGTAGTGCCTCAAAATAG
>LUTY01002242.1 GCA_001640045.1 Candidatus Thiomargarita nelsonii
GCTCCAGTGCTAGCGACTGGCGCTTACCTAACCGTAATGAACTCAACAGCTTGGTTTGGGCGGGACAGCAGTTGTTGAGTGAAGTCACCGAGAAGGATGGACAGGCAGTCGCTCGTCGAGATTATGTCGTGTTTCCAGAGTGTCCGTATCCGCTGGCGATGCGAGTCGATGGTAAGGTTTGTTGTGTTCACCCGGGGCGACGTGCTGAGGTGCTTTGCGTGACGGATCAGGGTGGTAATATTGTTTGGCAGGCTGAGTATGGTGCTTTTGGAGTGGCTCGCGTCGTGGTGCAGGGTGTTTTTCAGCCGTGGCGGTTGGCGGGACAGTATTGTGATGAGGAGACGGGGTTGTGTTATGCGTTGGCGCGTTATTTTAATCCGCAGTTGGGTCGGTATTTGAGTAAAGATCCGTTGTTTGTTGCAGGGGGCAGTACGAATTTTTATGTTTATTGTGATGGTGATCCTGTTAATCGTTTTGATCTGAATGGTGAATTGCTCTTTTTAAAAAACGAATGACAAACGAGCTGTAGCGGCTTGATGCTTTTTTGTAATA
>LUTY01002243.1 GCA_001640045.1 Candidatus Thiomargarita nelsonii
GTCTAACGGTGTTTGGTGGTACATCTTTTGTTACCACAGCACCAGCTCCGACCTCGCAGTTTGAGCCTACTTTGACATCAGGCAAGAGAACTGCATTGGTTCCAATTGCTGTACAGTCTCCAATCGCAGTTCGTCCGAGTATCTTTGCGCCAGGAGATATATCGCAATATCTACCAACTTTAGCATCGTGGCTGATAATGGCAGCTTTATTGATTAGAGTGCCATCTCCAAGATAGACATCGCATGTTATGGTTGCGTGAGACAATATGCATACACCATTCCCAATAATATTCCCATATTCTCCAACAAGCGCCTGATTGGATATTATTGAGCAGAGACGGCCACCGATATCAGTCACCTTCTCAGATAGACTCATGCGAGTAGTAGTACCTCCTACCCCCAGTGCAAATTCGGGCGACTTCGTTAAAAAATGCTCTTGCAGAGTTTCCCAAGATTTCAGTACAGGAAAAGTCCCGTTCAGATAATCTGGAGCGTCGTGTTCAAGCGTGAATTTAACTATCGACTGTCGGGTAACATCAATCTCATGGCAGG
>LUTY01002244.1 GCA_001640045.1 Candidatus Thiomargarita nelsonii
GTCAAGGCGCGTAGCGGTTCTAAATCGCTTATTTGATTACTCCAGCACTTCAATTCCTGCAAATTAGTCAAGGCGCGTAGCGGTTCTAAATCGCTTATTTCATTACCCCCGCAATCCAATGTCTGCAGATTCGTCAAGGCACGTAGCGGTTCTAAATCGCTGATTTCATTACCACTAAAATCCAATGTCTGCAATTTCGTTAAGGCGCGTAGCGGTTCTAAATTGCTGATTCCATTATGACGGAAATACAATGTCTGCAAATTAACGATTTTCACTAATTCATCGTCACTTGGCTCACTCTTAATATGAATGACTTTATTGAAAACATTTTTCCAATTATCATCTAATTGGTTCCACCACTCCCTCACAATACTCGCTTGTTCTATTTGAATACACCACTCCCTCACAATACTCGCTTGCCCTGATTGAATAGGTTTTTCAACGACTTTGGGTGACGGCTGGATTGGTTTAGGTTTGACTGGCTGGGGTGACGGCTGGATTGCTTCAGGTTTTGCTGGCTCTAACAAATCCTTCAATCGCCTCATCAAACCA
>LUTY01002245.1 GCA_001640045.1 Candidatus Thiomargarita nelsonii
GCCACTTTGGCGATTGGAAAACCGGTTGCCTTAGATGCTAAGGCTGAGGAGCGCGAAACGCGCGGATTCATCTCAATAATAATCATGCCCCCATCCTTGGGATTTATCGCAAACTGCACATTAGAGCCACCGGTATCAACACCGATTTCGCGCAACACTGCTATTGAGGCATTACGCATGATTTGATATTCTTTATCAGTGAGCGTCTGAATCGGTGCGACTGTGATAGAATCTCCCGTATGCACGCCCATTGGGTCGAAATTTTCTATTGAACAAACGATGATACAATTATCTTTACGATCCCGCACCACCTCCATTTCAAATTCTTTCCAACCGAGCACAGACTCTTCAATCAGCAACTCATTGATAGGCGACAATTCTAAGCCGCGTTCACAAATAAGGGTAAATTCTTCACGATTATAGGCAATGCCGCCCCCACTGCCGCCCAAGGTAAAAGAGGGCCGAATCACCACAGGAAAGCCAATTTCATTTTGCGCCTCAAAAGCCTCATCCATGCTACGAGCAATAAATGAGCGGGGCATCTCCAGGCC
>LUTY01002256.1 GCA_001640045.1 Candidatus Thiomargarita nelsonii
TATGGCTTGGGTTCCCAACTGGTTAAAAAATTGGAACAGCAGGGGCAAGAGATTATCACGGTAAAAGTGGGCTCGGCGTTTACTAAGCTGAGAGGCTGTGAAAAAATTCCCCAATAGGTTTTTTTTGATAAAAACATGGTATATGTTTGAAAGCATTTTAGTCTTTGAGAACTATCCAGTCGATGAGTCTTTAAGCGAGGGGAGTATTGGGTCTATTTCAGTTCGTTCAGTTCAGGCGATTGAAAAAACCAATTATCCGCTCACCTTGGTGGCAGTGGTGAGAGCGGGGGAATTGCAGTTAAAAATGTCATACACTCCAAGCCGTTTTGAAGCTGATACGGTGAGTCGAATGATGGGGCATTTAAAGAGGCTGCTAGAGGGTATGATAACCCAACCAGAATCAATCAAATTGGGTGAGATATCGTTACTGACGGAGGTTGAGCAGCAGCAATTGAGGGCTTGGAATGACACCACAACTGACTATCCGCGTGATAAAACGATTGTCGATTTGTTTGAAGAACAAGTCAAAAAGACACCGGATGCTGTTGCGGTGGTGTTTGAAGATCAACAACTGACTTATAGAGAATTAAATGCATGCGCCAATCAACTGGCACACTATCTGCAAACCTTGGGTGTCAAACCGGAAGTGTTAGTGGGGATTTGCCTTGAGCGTTCCCTTGAGATGGTGATAGGTTTGCTGGGCATTCTCAAGGCGGGGGGCGCTTATGTGCCACTTGATCCGGCTTATCCGGCAGCGCGTTTGGCGTTTATGTTGGAAGATGCACAGGTGCCGGTGTTGTTGACTCAATCCAGTTTAAAAGAAAAATTACCAGAAAGTCAGGCATCGGTGGTTTGTTTAGATGTTGAAGCCTTGTCACAGTACGCTGAAGAAAATGTAGTCAGTGGGGTTGGCTCTGAAAATTTGGCTTATGTGATTTATACGTCGGGTTCAACTGGGAAGCCAAAAGGGGTGATGGTTGAACACGCGGCATTGAGTAACTTTAATCATTCCGCCGTCAAAACTTACCCTATTTCTCAAGAAGATAGCGTCTTACAATTTGCGTCTATCAACTTTGATGCGGCGGTGGAAGAAATTTACCCCATTTTGACGCAAGGCGGGCGTTTAATTCTGCGTGACAAGGGTATGCTGGACACTGACCAGATATTTTTACAAACTTGCCAACATAAGGCTGTCACCATTTTGGATTTACCAACGGCTTACTGGCAACAATTAATAACCGCACCTGATAACCAAAACCATTGGCCTGACTCAGTGCGTTTAGTCATTATCGGTGGTGAAGCTGCCTCTATACAACATATTAAGCATTGGCAACAAACCTTGAGTAAAAACGTTCAACTACTTAATACTTATGGTCCGACTGAAGCGACTGTCGTAGCCAGTAGTTATAGGTTTACAGAACCCGCTTCCCAATTTCCTATTGGTAAAGCAATACCTAATACGAAAATCTACATTTTAGATGCTTACCATAACCCAACACCGCTAGCTGTCCCCGGCGAACTCTGCATTGCTGGGAGAGGATTAGCCAGAGGCTACCTTAACCGCCCCAAACTTAATCAAGAAAAATTCATCGAAATCGAAGTCTTTGGTAAACCCCAACGCCTTTACAAAACGGGGGACTTAGCCCGTTGGCTCCCCGACGGCAATCTCGAATACTTAGGCCGTATTGACCATCAAGTCAAATTGAGAGGCTTCCGCATTGAACTGTCTGAAATTGAAGTCGCCTTGACTCAACACGAAGCTGTTAAAGAAGCAGTGGTGGTGCTTTATAATATCGATTCCAATCCCAGTTTAGTTGCTTATGTCACCTTAATTCTGCAAATTGACGAAGTGTCAAGCGTTCTGCGTTCTTGGCTCAAAACCCGTTTGCCCGAATATATGTTGCCAGCAAGCGTAATGGTATTAGACAAACTCCCTTTAACGCCGAATGGTAAAATTGACCGGAAAGCACTACCAGCACCTGATGCCCTTTCAACCAAACCTTACCAAGCTCCGCGTGACATGGTTGAACTCCAACTGGCACAAATCTGGGAAAACGTGTTAGAAGTACGCCCTATTGGCATTAGCGATAATTTCTTTGAACTAGGTGGCCACTCATTATTAGCGGTTAAACTCATGAGCCGAGTCCAACAAACGTTTGACCGGCATCTTCCCATAGCGACCTTCTTCCAAGGGGCAACCATTGCCGAGTTAGCTTCAATTATTCGTCATCACGATACCACTTGGCCCACCCTGATACCGATTCAACCACAAGGCCGTCGCTTGCCATTATTTTGTTTACCTGGCGGTGGAGGCAACGTCCTTTACTTTCAGAGCCTAGCGGCTCACTTAGGTCAAGATCAACCTTGCTACGGCCTCCAACCGCCCGGACTTGATGGCAAAACTACAACGCCTAATACCATCAAAGCCCTTGCATTCCACCACATTAAGGAACTACAAGGACTACAACCCCAAGGTCCTTATTATCTATTGGGCCACTGCTTTGGTGGCAAAGTCGCCTTTGAACTGGCACGTCAACTCGAACAACGCGGTGAAACTGTTGCCTTGTTAGCGGTTTTGGATAGCAGTGTCCCTACTTCTGACAAACAAGAAGACTACACCACGACTTGGAACGAAACTGATTGGCTATGGATCCTTTTGGAAATCCTTGAAAAACTCACCAAAACGGAAATCGAAATCGGGCTGACTAAAGAAACGCTCCAATCTCAGTCCACACTTGAACAAAGCTATGAACTGGCCATGCAACATCTCAAACAACAAAACATCTTTGCACCGACAGCTGAAAGTGATCAACTCAAAGCGATAGTAGATAGCTTTAAAGCTCAAATGCACGCTCAGCTCCATTATCAACCTCAA
>LUTY01002247.1 GCA_001640045.1 Candidatus Thiomargarita nelsonii
CTGCGCCTCATTGACTTGTCCTTTTTTCAGGACACTGGCATAAAGGTCATGGGAAACCGCTGAAGCACCGGCTAATGTCAGTCCTGAAACCACCGCTAAAATGGTGGCAAAAGCAACCGCTGAGATAAAGCCTAAAAAGATATCACCGCCTACCGCATGAGATAAATGGATGGCTGCCATATTATTGCCGCCGAGTAATCCACCTTCTCCCGTTAAGTAGTCAGGATTTTTAGAAATTAAGACGATGGCTGCAAAGCCAATGATGAAAGTAAGGATATAAAAGTAGCCAATAAATCCGGTGGCAAAAAAGACAGATTTTCTCGCTTCTTTGGCATCTGCTACGGTGAAAAAGCGCATCAATATATGCGGTAAACCGGCTGTACCAAACATCAGCGCAATACCCAGAGAAATCGCATCAAACCAATTGTTGACTAAACCACCTGGAGACATAATAGCCTCTCCTGACTTCATACCCTCCGCCGTTCTATCTATATTAATCGCTTCGGTGAACATTTTTTCAAAGCTAAAGTCGAAATAATATAGGGCTGCCA
>LUTY01002248.1 GCA_001640045.1 Candidatus Thiomargarita nelsonii
TTGGTCGGAACACTAATCGGGGTTGTCATTCGTCAACATTTTTTCATGGCCAGCATATTGGGGTTAATATTTAGAATAGCAGATATCTTAAATTCACGAGTATTACATGAATCACACTTACAATTAGTGAATATTTTTGAACAAGCACCGAAAACGGTTTGGTTATTAAAAGAGGATACAGAAATTAGTATACCCTTATCTCAGGTGACAGCCGGCGATATTTTGGTAGTGAATGCTGGGGAAGTTATTCCGGCTGATGGTCATATTATCTGGGGCATGGCCGGCATTGACCAGCATCGACTTACCGGGGAGTCCGTTCCGGTGGAAAAGGGCGAAGGAGAAGAAGTCTTTGCCATGACCCTAGTTTTGTCTGGCAAAATTCAGGTTCGAGTAGCCAAAGCCGGCGCGGACACCACTGCAATGAAAATCGCGGGAATTCTTAATCAAACCGCAGACTATAAATCTCTTGCAAATCTGCGTGCAGAAAAATTTTCCCATAACCTAGTTCATCCAGCCTTAATCACCGCTGCGATTGCTTGGCCCATGCTAGG
>LUTY01002249.1 GCA_001640045.1 Candidatus Thiomargarita nelsonii
AAGCTGTGCCATAGCCGCCCGTTGCTAATGCGCCCGCATTGCAATGCGTCAAAACTTGACAATCAGAGGGCAATAAGGCTGCCCCTAAATCTCCCATCCGACGATTGGCATCAATATCTTCTTGTTGAATACGTTGGGCTTCTTCCAGTAAACTTGGTACAGGATTTCCGCTGATTTTCGCAAAACATCCTCTCATGCGTTGTAGTGCCCAAACTAAATTAACAGCGGTGGGACGCGCTTGTGCCAATTGCTGCATGTCGGTTTCTATAAAGGTTTGCCAATGATTGGGATCGGCAGCGTAAGCCGCTTTGGCGGCTAACACAACACCATAAGCGGCAGTGATACCAATGGCTGGTGCGCCACGCACAACCATATCGGAAATCGCCTGTGCCACTGATGTTGCACTTGAAAGTGCCATTAGTTGCTGTTGTTGTGGTAATTTGCGTTGATCTAATAAATGTAATTGGTCGTTTTGCCAAGTGACGGCGCATAAAATGTCATGTTGATAGGGCATAGATTGTTTTTTTCAGTGATCAGTGATCAGTTATCAA
>LUTY01002250.1 GCA_001640045.1 Candidatus Thiomargarita nelsonii
CAGCATATCAGAGGGGCGTAATTTGCGCTCGCGCATGGCAATGTCACAAACGACGAGACGCACCCCGGCATACTTGGCTTCCTTGACCTTGTCTGCAATGGGGATAGGCGCATAATATTTGAGGGTATTCACGCCGGCACCAAATACGACAATCTCAATTTCGATGTTTTCAGGGCCGAATGCCGTTTGTGCGTTTTTCGCGTTATTTAACGCTAAGTTCAGTTTATCCACACTGTCTTCGCTGACTTGTAACAGCAAGCGGTATTTGACTTGCTCCGCTGCAAAGCCGGTGGATGTCAATAGACACAGGCTCAATGCCAATAACCAAGGTTTTGGGTTCATAATATTTTTCATTTCTAAAAACCTCATTTACATCAAATGGAGGTCAGACTCTATTTGAAGTCAGATAAGCTCTTCTTTGCAAATTAAGCAGTCCAGGCAATATCACCCGGATAAAATGTGACCTGAGAATTAGGAGAAACCGATGGCTCTTCTTTAAGCAGAATCAAATTAGGAGTAAAGTCATTGTGCCAAACGGCCCGAGCTAAAAC
>LUTY01002251.1 GCA_001640045.1 Candidatus Thiomargarita nelsonii
CAAACAAGCCGTTAAAGCGCTTAAATTTTTTGCCAAACACAAGGAGAAAATCTTTCAGATTGAAAAAATCACTGAAGAAGATTTAGCGGCCCTTATTAGTTATAGGGACACTTTTGCTATTACCGATTTAGTGTTAGAACAAATGCAGCGTCTAGCCCCGCTGGATGACACTTTGGCCGAATTTCTCCGTTTTGAAGGCTTATTAGGCGAAGCCGTTTTATTTTTCTTCCGCGAATTAGTCCGCAAAGATGATAGGCTCGAAAAAACTCAAGCCGCTTTGCAACGTGAAGGCTTATGTATTGAAATGCAACAACTCCAGACGGCTATCAATTCCGCCCAAGAACAGTTCAATCAAGCCATCGCCGAACAATCTACTCAGCTCGTTAAAATCGCGCAACAATTACAAAACTTGCAACAAGCCCAAGTCCGTCATGAACAGTTAATACGCTTTAGCAGTCGCTTTGAAAATCAGTTAACGCAGATGCTTGAATGGGCTAAAAGCGTTTATGCCAGCTTAGAAGAAATCCATGAGGATGTTAAAGAAACCAAAG
>LUTY01002252.1 GCA_001640045.1 Candidatus Thiomargarita nelsonii
CGGCAAGCGATTGAAGTTGGAGCGGTTGAGACAATATTAATTCGTGATGGTTATGTCATGGAAGGTGCCGCGAGTAACCTATTTATCGTTGATGATGGTATCGCTATCACGCCACCCAAAAGTCAATTTATTTTACCGGGGATTACCCGCGACTTAATGCTTGAGGCGATGCATACCGCTCAACTCCCCTGTCGAGAAGCTTCAATATCCGAAGCACAATTGCGTTCAGCAGAAGAAATTTGGCTGACGAGTTCCACCCGTGAAATTTTGCCTGTGATTACACTTGATGGTAAAACGGTTGGAAAGGGAAAACCTGGCCCTGTGTGGACACAAGTTTGGCAAATCTATCAAGATTACAAACAGAAATTACGAAAAAATGGCTAATGATGAGGATATTGATTTATTTGACTTTCCTTGCGAATTTCCCCTTAAAGTCATGGGAAAAGCCGCTGAAGATTTTGAGCTTTTAATTGTAGAAATTGTGCGCCGTCACTGTCAGGAGTTAGGAGCGGTAACAACTCGTAGCAGCAAGGGTGGCAAATATATGTCA
>LUTY01002253.1 GCA_001640045.1 Candidatus Thiomargarita nelsonii
AACTAAAATTATGGCGCCCTACTTGGAATCGACACAAACCATCCATCTGGATTAATTGGAACTTTTACCGCCTCGCCTCGCTCAATTTGTTGACTATATTTTTCCCAATGGAAATCCTTTAAAGGAGGCACTTGGAAATGAGTAAACGCACTCAATAAAGCCATCAGCAATAATAAAGCTGACACATATTTAATAATCTTATCTGAATCAAGATAAATAATGAGAGACCATATTATAAAAATATGCAGAATGTAGAAATAACGGGAGCCACTGTGAAAGGGTACTAGAGTTGGCAAATTGTTTCTGAGCTTATAGAAAGTGGCGACTATTATTATGATTCCGCCTATCAGGAACACAACTATTGGTAATTTACGAGGTTTTGAAACAGCCAATATTAGCAAACCAGCGGGGAGTATTATTGCCAATGCTGTCAATCCAATCAATCCCTGAAAGTTAAACGCTAACGACACGTAGTCTCCAAAAGACAGATTGCCTGATAATGCTTTTAAAGCAGAAAGATTTGAAATCGCTGACGATAGGTAGTCTCCAA
>LUTY01002254.1 GCA_001640045.1 Candidatus Thiomargarita nelsonii
ATACAGGTTTCTGAGGCGACTTATCAACTTCTTAAGGATAAATTTATTTTTGAACGGCGTGGTCCCATTGAGGTCAAAGGGAAAGGAGAGATGGTGACTTATTTGCTTAAAAGGTAGGAGTCCAAGATAAATCTTGGACTCCTCTAAACTTTAAAGGAGTCTAGTTTGGTAAAAAGTATGACATCACTAACAATCAGTTGCGAATTTTTCCCACCGCGCACCGAAAAAGGTATGCTGAAATTACGTGAAACTCGTGAACAGTTGCAAGATTTGCAACCCGCTTTTTTTTCGGTGACTTTTGGTGCCGGTGGCTCTACTCAGGAAAAAACTTTTGAAACCGTCCTTGAAATTCAAAAAAAATCGAATTTTGAGGCGGCACCGCATTTGTCTTGTATTGGCAGCACCCGCGAGAATATTCTCAAGTTGTTGCAAGATTATCAAGCTCACGGCATTCGACGCATTGTCGCGTTGCGAGGTGACAAACCCTCTGGATGGGCGGGCAGTTTAGGTGAACTGTCTTATGCCAATGAATTAGTTGAGTTTATTCGCG
>LUTY01002255.1 GCA_001640045.1 Candidatus Thiomargarita nelsonii
CAAATAGGCGCGGATTTTGTTCTTTTGATCAGCGTTTTTTTTCAACAAGCGCTCGGCTACGACGAATTTAATATCTTTGCGCGTAATCAATACTTGCTCAAAACGATCTTTAACGCGACGCAATTCATTAGCGGCAAATTTAAAGCGCGGATTATCAAATACGGTTTCCTGTAATCCCGCGATAAAGGAAAAGCGTGAATTTTGACAAATTTCGCCGATTTCGCGGAGAAAGCTCAAATCTAAAATAAGTTCTCGATCTTTTCGACTGCTTAAAAATTCCAATAATTCATCAACGACGAGCAATAAACCTTGCTCTGGATAATGCGCCTCAAAAGCCGCCATCATTTTTTCAAATGCGACTTTATGATTGGTTATTTGCTGAACTGAGGGAAATTGGAAATTGACATTGATGCGATTGAGATAGCTTTCAATTTCTTCAATGAGACAATCGCGTAAAGAGCGTTCAACGGCACTCATTTCCACACGTATGACATGAAATTTTCCAGCAATATGCGCGGCTTTAGCCACTTTTTGATGGCTCAAATATTTG
>LUTY01002267.1 GCA_001640045.1 Candidatus Thiomargarita nelsonii
ATGGGAAGACACCGCCGCTAAATTTCCACCCCAAATGGCAGAATTATCCCGTGCGCTTGGATATCATACCATTACCGCAACTCAAGGGCTGCATTCTTTTTTAGCCGGTTTATACCATCAAAAAAACCCCATTTTGATCGGTTTAGAGGGTAATAACCACCACATTCGAGCATTAATTGAAACCGAGACTTATAGCCTACAAAAGTTGACTGCTTATTTCTCAGCTAACACATTAATTGACAGTGAAAAATGGTTTGATTTCTCCGTGAACGACCGTTTTCAAACGCCCAGTCACTGTGATTTGGTACAATTACATGAGCCAGTTCAATTTGATCCAAACGCGATGGAATTATGGCCATCAGTGGCAGAATACTTCGTTTATGACGAATTGCTCTATTATGCCTTAACCCATGATGAACGGCGTAACCAAAGCTATAAAATAGCAATGAATCAATTGGTTAAAAATAAAATTGTGGTCGAAGTGGGTACCGGCAAAGAAGCGATTTTATCAAGATTCTGTGTCGAGGCAGGCGCTAAAAAAGTTTATGCGATTGAAATTGGGGATGATGCCTATCAAGAAGCCGTCGCTTGTGTCAATAATCTAGGCTTGTCAGATAAAATCATCTTGATTCATGGTGACTCAACCCAAGTTGAAATACCAGAATTGGCGGATGTGTGCGTTTCAGAAATAGTTGGACCAATTGGTGGCTGCGAAGGCGCGGCACTTTTAATGAATGATGCACGACGGTTTTTAAAACCAAAAGGCGTGATGCTGCCAGCCAGAGGTGTGACAAAGATGGTGGCTATTACCTTTCCCAATGAATTATGGACAGACTTAGGTTTTAACCCAGTACCGGGGAGTTATACTGAAAAAATCTTTGCCCAAATCGGTTATCCATTTGACTTGCGCGTCTGTATTAAGAAATTTCCGCAGAGCAACATTCTCTCAAATGCAGATATTTTCGAGGACTTAGACTTTAATCATCCCATTGAGCTTGAACACAGTCATACAATTAATTTGACCATCAATCAAGAGGCTCAATTGAATGGTTTCTTAGTCTGGTTAAATCTGCACACGGTTGAAGGTGAAGTCATTGATATTCTTGAATATGAATATAGCTGGCTACCCGTTTATCTGCCCATTTTTCACCCCGGTATTCAAGTTTCCGCTGGCGATACGATTCAAGCCACTTGTGAAAGGCGGCTATGTGAAAATGGCTTAAATCCTGATTATCACCTTAAAGGCCGTGTTATCAAGCAAACTGGGGAAGTCATTGAATTTGAACATAATTCATATCACCACAAACAAGTCTTTAAGCAAAGCGCGTTTTTCCAAAAATTATTTGTTCAAAATGAATTTGGCTATAACCAAAAAACACGCTTAGACAAATTAACCCAACATTTGCCACAAATGCCGCTCACAGAGAATGGCACCATTGATAGAGAAAAATTGGTGGCATTTGGACAACGTGATTCTCGAAAAGCGGCTACCCAAGTTGTCCCCCAAAATAAACTTGAAAGACAGATTGCCCAAATTTGGCAAGAAGTGTTAGGTATTCCGACGGTTGGTATTCATGATAACTTCTTTGAATTAGGCGGACATTCACTCTTATTAGTGCAGGCACAAAATCAATTACAAGCCCTTTTTGGCTCGCAACTGAGCTTAGTTGACCTATTCAACGCGCCGACTATTGATGCGTTGGCAAAACACCTCAGTCAACAAAGCGACACGGAGCCGAAATCTTCGCAACAAGGTCAAGCGCGTGCCCAAATCCGCACTCATCATCAAGCCGCAGTGGATAATTCAGACATCGCCATTGTCGGAATGTCTTGTCGTTTTCCGGGAGCCAATACGCTTGATGAATTTTGGCACAATCTACGTGATGGTATAGAATCTATTACCTTTTTCTCTGATGATGACGTTGCAGCATCGGGTATCGATCCAACTTCGGCGAATGCGCCCCATTATGTTAAGGCAAGCCCCCTGCTTGATAATGTTGAATGGTTTGATGCCAGCTTTTTCGGCTATACGGCTAAGGAAGCCGAGTTATTGGATCCACAACAACGCCTTTTCCTTGAATGTGCGTGGGAGGCAATGGAAATAGCCGGTTATGATCCACAAAGCTATCAGGGTTCAATTGGTCTTTATGCTGGTGCCAGTATGAACACCTACTTGCTTAACCAAGTTTATCCCAACCGCTCACGGCTTGATTCCAATGACAATCTTGAGGTAGCCACCTTGGATTCACTGGGTGGTTTCCAATTAATGGTGGCGAATGATAAAGATTATTTGCCCACCCGTACTTCTTACAAGCTCAATCTCAAAGGCCCCAGCATTAATGTGCAAACCGCTTGCTCCACGACACTCGTGACAGTTCATCTAGCTTGCCAAAGCTTGCTCAGCGGCGAATGCGATATGGTGCTATCTGGCGGCTCGTCAGTCCAAATACCACAAAAAGCGGGGCATTTATTTCAAGAGGGCATGATTGTCTCACCGGACGGACATTGCCGAGCCTTTGATGCTCGCGCCCAAGGAACCGTATTTGGCAGCGGTGTTGGTGTGGTCGTGCTTAAACGCTTGACAGATGCTATAGCGGATGATGATCATATCTATGCCGTTATCAAGGGATCCGCTGTCAATAATGACGGTTTAATGAAAGTGGGTTATATGGCACCCAGTAGTGAGGGGCAAGCAGCCGTTGCCTCAGAAGCACTGGCGATGTCGGGTGTCGCTACGGAAACCATTCAATATGTAGAAGCGCACGGCACCGGAACGGAAATGGGCGATCCCATTGAAGTCAGTGGTCTAACTCAAGCGACTGTGATTCAGCGTGAACGCCAACTGATTTCCACCGAATCAGAAATCGCCTA
>LUTY01002257.1 GCA_001640045.1 Candidatus Thiomargarita nelsonii
ACTGGTGAGGATAATATTATTCATCACGCTACGGGTTTTCCGTAAATCGCTGGCACCAGCCTTTGGCACTGCATCTAAAACATTTTGGCTGGAAGTCGTCGCATGTACCGTTACCATAGAAGCGGAAAGAATCTCATCCGCTCCCAAATGATCAATCAACGGTTTCATCATGTGAGATAAACAAGTCGTGGTGCAGGAAGCCGCCGAAACCACCTTATGTTGCCGTAGATCGAAATCTTCATCGTTGATGCCCATCACAGTTGTTATCGCATCGTCTGGCATATTGAGGGCTTTATCTTTGATCTTAAAGGGTGCCGACAAAATCACCACTTCTGCGCCCGCTTCTAAATGTCCTCGTAATGCCCCTTTTGGATTATCGCCGGGCACTGTGGGATCAGTAAACGCACCAGTGGTATCGACTACCAGTCGCGCTCCATGATCTGACCAAGCAGTGTCTTTGGGGTTACGCGCTGAGCGTAAAATTTTCACTTTCACGCCATCAATGGTCATCGTGCCATTGGCTTCATCCAAATTCTCTATCAGCCGCCT
>LUTY01002258.1 GCA_001640045.1 Candidatus Thiomargarita nelsonii
TTCAGAATGTATCTTTGGAAGAACAAAAAAGGGTTTTGGTAAAGTTTGAAAACGGTGTAGGCCGCTTCAATATTGGTATTCAAAGTGTTCAAACAGGAAGTTATAACGGGTAACAGCTTAGCCGAGTGTTACCTTAGTTTGAACCATGCCGAAAATTTTTTTAAATTTCGGAAATTTTGACAGGGCCCCTTCACCGGGGCGATTTTGAGGTGCATGAGGCTAATAAAAATGGGGCTTATGCCTTTTTAAGGCGATTTTAAAAATCGGGCTAAAAAGACAGAACCTAATAAAATAAAGGCTCGCGTGAGATGGACTTATGGTAAGGCAACGAGCAAAAAATAAAATTTGGACTCCGACAAAAGCACTAAGCTCTTGCAAATTACATTTTTCTTGTCCATACTTACATTGACGACATATCTAAACAAAGGAAAATTATTAGATTAAAAATCAGACTTTCATTGCTATCATTATTATTATTAATGTTACCTTTGACGCAGGCTGCAACCAATTGCGCGGCTGTTATTCAAATCCCATCTACGGAATGTGAAG
>LUTY01002259.1 GCA_001640045.1 Candidatus Thiomargarita nelsonii
GATGATATTTATTGTTTACCCGCCGGAAAACCTGATGCCAATTATGCGCGTTTGCTCCGCTATATTGATCCGGTTGCTTGGTATCACGAAGAACGTAATCCCCTGCATTTATTGATGAAACAACTCAAAACCGGATTACCTTTTACACCGGATGTCATTTTACTGGATGCACGTACTGGTATTTCTACGCTGAATGGTCCACTGCTTTTTGATTTAGCAGATATGTCAATTATCGTTTTTTTTCCTCATCCTCAAACTCATATGGGTACTGCTGCTCTGACACAAGCTATTTTAGCTGCCAAAACGCATCGCGATAAACAAAAATTGACACCTGAACCCCGATTTTTAGTCTCACCGATGCCAGCCAGCAAAGTGCCAGACATCATGCAACGTTATCAAAATCGAGCGATTGAATGGGTTGCTGATTGGTTGTCGGTATTAGAACATGCTGGTTTTACTGAATCAGAAATTACGCATTTTGTGCCTTATCGTGATTTGTGCGGAGTACGCACCCGTTAGGCTAGCTAAAATGATTTCATCATCTGAGAA
>LUTY01002260.1 GCA_001640045.1 Candidatus Thiomargarita nelsonii
TCCCTTGTGGTTGCCCGACACGATATGGCATTGGGTTGTTAGGCTCCATCCAAGATAAATCTTGGACTCCTAATCCACCGATTCAATCTCCACCCGCCGATTTTTGGCATAAGCCGCTTCTGAATTACCTTTATCCAGCGGCTTTTTTGAGCCATATCCCCACGTCTGAATACGCTTTTTAGAAATGCCACGCGCTACCAATTCCCTTTTTACAGCAAAAGCCCGCTGTTGGGATAATTCTATATTAAGGCGATCATTTTCAGCTTTATCAGTGACTCCTTTGAAAGCTTGCCTATCCGTATGTCCATGCACTTTGATCACACTCGGCATGATTTGCCTAAACGCGGCAGCAAGATTTTCTATTTGCTGTTTTGCAGATTTTGTGAGCGTCGCTGAGCCGGTATGAAATGTCACATTACGAAAGGTTCCTTTCGGCTCCGCTCCGCCTAAACCACGCAAACCACAATCAGAAATCAGACGATTAATCTTATCACGTCGCTGTTTATCATACAGTAAAAGTAGGCTTTCCTTGTTAAGAATTTTTCCAT
>LUTY01002261.1 GCA_001640045.1 Candidatus Thiomargarita nelsonii
CCAGGACTCAATGCTTTGCCCATCATCAGTGCCGCTTCATCAAGACCGTTTTCAGTCGAAATACCCACATCATCTAAACCCACTTTTTGCCCTATTTTTCTAGCAAAATGATCGCCTCCTTTCAAAGATAAAGAAGCCGCCGCCTTAGCAAGAGCATCACCTTCTCCTTGTTCTGTAGCCTCTGCGATGGGTTTGCCCAATACGATGTAAGACAGAATGTTGCTTTCATCAAAGGGTGGCTCGGAATATAAGGTTAATTGTGGCGATTGTGCCGTACCTTCTATACGCACACCGGCAATCACATCTCCTTCAGCCACAACATTGGGTTTGAACTTGTTACGGCTGCTACCAGGGCGTTTGATATGGCGGTAGGCTGGAATGGATAAACCCGGATTTTCTATAGGGCCTCCTGTGAAAATCACCCGCCCACGGTCAATTTTTAAGTCTTGTCCATAAGCTTTATAGGTGCCGTCGATAATATATAATTCCCCGTTGCCAACGGTGACTTTACCCGGTTGGTTGCTGGCAATCACTGCCCCCCCGAAGCG
>LUTY01002262.1 GCA_001640045.1 Candidatus Thiomargarita nelsonii
TGGGATAGTTTGGTTCAATGGCTATCTTGGCATTCGTGCCGTGACATCTAAAACAATGTTTGCTTTGATACAATTCTGCACCATCGCTAAGCTTTGCCGTATCCACTTTTCCATTTTCCGGTTTTTTTGGATTTACCACGCCACACGAGACGACGGTAATCACCGCGATCACAACCGTTAAGATTGTTTTCATATTTGAATTCCCATGAATGATTAAAATGTGTACTGAAGTTGAATGCCTGTCAGAATATCCTGACCCTGATCAATCTTTGTACCCCCTATTGTGTTCTCACCCTTGTCATATACAAAAATTTCAGGTCTAACCCGGAAACCTTTAGCGATCCACGGCAGATCAATAGGTACACTAATGCCGAACATGCTACTTTGATAATCAAACACATCATCTGATTCACTTTGCATAGTCCCATAAATGAGATGGACGACTCCTTGAGTTTCACTACTGGAGAATTTGTAACCAATATCCAGCCAATAGCTTAGGTTATCGGTATCAGCAATCTTTGTTCTTGTCGCATCTAACCAAGCGCCGG
>LUTY01002263.1 GCA_001640045.1 Candidatus Thiomargarita nelsonii
TGATTAATTCTTTGGCCGTTTATGCTCGGATGAATAACTATGGTTTTTTGGAAACGCCTTATCGTCGGGTGGAAAATGGTCGCGTGACTGAACAGGTGGATTATTTGTCGGCGATTGAGGAATCCAATTATGCGATTGCACAGGCGAATACGCTTTTAGATGAGGCCGGTTATTTAGGTGAGGATATGATCCCGGTACGATATGAAAGTGATGTGATGGCGGTGCCGAGGGATAAGGTGAATTATATGGATGTCTCGCCTCGACAAATTGTGTCGGTGGGCGCTTCTTTGATTCCTTTTTTGGAGCATGATGATGCTAATCGGGCTTTGATGGGTTCTAATATGCAGCGGCAGGCTGTGCCGACTTTGCGTGCGGAAAAGCCTTTGGTGGGTACTGGGATGGAGCGTGCCGTGGCGATCGATTCAGGGGTGACTGTGGTGGCGCAGCGCGGCGGTGTTGTGGATTCAGTGGATGCGGCGCGTATTGTGGTGCGGGTGAATGATGATGAGGTGGATAAGGCTGGAAAAGGGGAGGTGCTTTTTTCCTCA
>LUTY01002264.1 GCA_001640045.1 Candidatus Thiomargarita nelsonii
GCTCATTACAATTACTAGACTCTGTAGCATTAAAGGTATGATTGGCACCGAATTGGTGACCCATTTCATGGGAAACAAAATCTACATCAAAATTGTCTCCCACAGGTTGGTAAGAGGTTGTGACTGCCTGAGCCTTCCTACTGTTGTTGCAAAGAGAACCCACGCTAGCATTACCTCCATTTGAGAAGAGATAAAAGAGGTGTCCAATGTCATAGTTTTCATTGCCAATCACATTATCAACGTTGATTTGGTTTTGGCGTTGCAAATCTCGAACGCTAGTTCCTGTGTAGGGATCGGTATCAGGATCGGTATAAATAATCTGGTCATTATTGGCTATCAATTCCATCCGCGCCGAGAATTCACGTTCATAAATAGCATTGATGCGGTTGAGGGTGGTCGTCATGGCGGCTAGAGCCGCGTTGACGGTGCCACCGTGAAATTGAGTGTAGCCACCACCTGCTGCGAGTGCCAGCCGGTAAGTTCGCAGAACTTCGCCAGATTCTATGTTTGTCAGTGGCGTTTCAGGAGCAGAGTTTTCTTCAGTTGTG
>LUTY01002265.1 GCA_001640045.1 Candidatus Thiomargarita nelsonii
GTGCCATGGTGGAATCAATCAAAAGTGCCAGTAACTACAAATTTCCCAAAACCGTCATCACCATGGTTTTTTTCACCGAGAAAAAAACGCCAAGTCCCAATAGTAGCATTTTGTCTCGCAAATTCAATGTGATGGAGGATTTCAAGGGCACAGAATTCAATCTGTTTGGGCGTGAACACCAAATGCTATTCATTTATACCTCAAGTTATGGACACGCCGATCTTCCCGAAGAAATTGAGGAATGGATGAAAGCCATCGACAATAGTTTAACAGGAACCATTTACGAAGAGGATTACACCAATCCCCAAATCCAGCGCATTTTTGAACTCATTGAGATGGATAATCTTACCCCCGAAGAAAACGCCCGCCTGAAGGATGAGTACTATCCCGAAAAAAGCTTGAGAGAAGCGGCTGAAGCGAAAGTAGAGGATGCTCAAGCGAAGATCGCCATGAATTTCAAGGCCCTTGGTACCTTAACAGATGAACAAATAGCCAATGCGATTGGCTTAAGTTTGGAAGAAGTGAAAGCTTTATAAACAGGAATTAGG
>LUTY01002266.1 GCA_001640045.1 Candidatus Thiomargarita nelsonii
CCACTAAACGATTACGCGAATCAAAGCTAAAATCGCTTATCTCGCCATTCAAAGGACCAACCGTCATATTGCCATCCGCATCAAACGTCACAGCTTCACCGTTATACGTTGCCAAACGGTTAGCCGCTGTATAAGTCAAATGGAAATGGCACCGGTTCAGGAACAACTTGTTCTTTAATGATCTTGCCCGCAGCATCATAGACAAAATCAAATTGACTAACGCCATCCTTTTGCTGCAACAATTGCCCAGCGACATCATAGCTGTACGTCATCACCGTACCATTGGGGCGCACAACTTCTACTAATCGCCCATTGGCATCATAAGCATAGCGCGTTTCACGTCCCGCCCAATCAGTCACCTTGATTAAGCGATCAACAGCATCGTATTCATAATGCACCTGTTTATCATCAGGATACCTTAGCGTCACCAAGTTGCCCACATCATCATAAGCATAGTGCAAAATATTGCCCTGACTATCGGTGTATTTCACCACCCGATCCAAGGCATCATACTCACGGCTAATCGTGCCGCTGGCATCCGTCACCGT
>LUTY01002274.1 GCA_001640045.1 Candidatus Thiomargarita nelsonii
CATTCACCCTCTCCACTACGGTAAGCAAGACCACTATTATCAGTTCCAACCCACAACCCGCCACCATCATCACTTAAAAGGGATTCTACAGAAAAAGACGGTAAATCGGGGATGTTATAAATTGTCCATTCGTCATCGACACTGCGGTGGACGAGACCACTGATCCCTTCAGTCTCATAAGTATCTACCCCGATCCACAGCCCGCCACGTCCATCGCTTAAAAGGGTTGTGATGGGGAACCAGTTTAGCAATTCAAAAGGATCGGTATAAAATGTCCATTTTCCAAGGTCGCTACGGTGAACAAGCCCCCCATCAGTCCCAATCCACAACCCACCGCCTAAATCGCCTAAAAAGCTATTGATAACGTTAGAGGGTAAGCCATCTAAATTTGTAAACACCCGCACTAACTTGCCGGTTGTGGCTTCCCTTTGCTCAAGTCCTCCCTCATCTGTGCCTACCCAAAGCGTTTTTTCATCCTCTGACAAAGCGAGCGTATGAATAAAATTCCGATTGGTAAAAACTTCCCACACTGCATTTTCAGGTGAATTGGTGCGCGATTCTCCTGGAAAAATCACGATTTTAAGCAGACCGCTATTGCCCGCTTCATCTAAAACGCTCACTACATCATTGCCTACCTGCTCAGGTGCCCAGTAAGTCACCTGAGTCCCTACTCCTTCAATGCTTCCCTTACCGGCAAACCATGTCACTGCTCCGCTCGTACCCGACACCGATAAAGTAATTTGTCCCCCTGCCTGAACTGACGGAGTTTGGGGGCTAAACGTCAAATCAGCAGCGGATACGAGTATGGGTACTGCCGAGACACTGAAAATCAGTAATCCGAATAATATCGGTAACAGTCTGTGGTTGATCTTTATTTTCATAGACGGATACTCCTATAAGCAAACTTTGTTAATTTTCAATTGTTATTGAGGACTTGCACAACTCCGTGCAAGTAAACCTTGCACTCCAAGCCCCCCCTACAAAAATAAAATTTATGGTTCAGTACTTATACGTTTTTTCAAATTGGAGTGCAAGTGAACCTTGCACTCCAATAAACTAGCCAAATTGGCTAATTTTTTCGTATTCCCTTCAAAAAACCTCAAAACACCGCTCAGTCCACACCCACAAAGGCAAAGTTTCCAAAACGAGTTCCTTTTCAGGAGACAGAATACCATAAAGGCAATATCGACCGATAGGCAAACTCTCTGGCAAGCTTAACTCAAAAAGCGTCACGGGACTATGAACTGTCCTTTCCCCAACCCAGTTTTTCGGCTCGTTAACGCCCGCCAATTGATTCGTATTTCTCAGGGCAAAAAAGTTACCATCGGGCAACAAAACCGCTGCATATAAATCATAACCCCAAGCGAGCTCTTCTGTGACTTGTGCTTGAAAAGACTCTCCCCTTTGATAGCGCTCTTTTGCTAGCTCGATTTGCACCGAAGCCCCCTCTGGCAATTCAGCACCGCCTATCACATTGACTGTTATAGAATCGCTGCCAGCAATATTGCCTTCATTGTCTTCAGCGTAAAAAGTGATTTCATATTCACCGTTGTAAACCGCATCACGCCAAGTGCTTGCCCAAACATCTTCTTCCCCGCTACGAGAGAGTTCAAAATGTGGAAAAGCTAAAATAGGTGTACCGTTGCTGTCCATGACGAGGTTGACTTTAGGTGGTTTCAACACCGCCCAAACTTGCTCGACGTTGCCCTGAGCCAGACTCACTTTCGCTCGGAGTGGTAGGCTTTGACCCACGGACAAGGTTGTAGAAGCTGTGAGCGCTTTAACCGTTAAAGTAATGTCACCGACAGTAAAACTACCATTGATGAACATTTGACGGAGCCATTGCCCGTCCGACGTGCCATCATACCATTGTGGAATTTGGTCTTGACCAATTGAAAATGACTCCACTAATTTGTCTTGTTTGTCACGGGCATCGTTAAAGGCTTCATGGAAATTCATGCCCTTGAGAAGGCCATTGGCAAAAAAGCGGCTAAAACCTTGTTTAGTCGTGCGATCAAAATAGGCCAAACCATTTCCGGTGCTGCTGATAATGGCACGATTGGAGGCGATGAGTTTTTCCAACAACACCCCAGAGTAACAAGCATCTATGACCAGTGCCACTTCATTGCCCGTTTCATTTTGGTAATCGTCTAGGATAGCTTTGAAATCAAGCACATCTAAGTAGCCGCCTTTGGCGAGTTGGAATTTGTCCGTGCCACCATGATTAATGAAAAACACATACAGCGGTTGGTCAAGTTGGCCCCCCGTTTTAGCCCAAGCGAAGGCGTTACGCACATCATCAACGCTCAAGGGGCGTTCATCAATTGGGTTATCTACCGAAGACAGATGGCATCTTGGTGTTGCCGGCGCATCCACAATACAGTCGTCAAAACCGTCGCCATTGAAATCAGCATAAGATTGTGGCGAAAGGTAGTAGATTTCGTCATTGTCAAAGCCCCTTTTACTGAACAGCTTGTAAATATTATTAGAGATAGCAGCCGTGGTGTCCCAAAGGGTATTGGTTTGGTCACTGCCACCACCGGCGATGATGATGGCCGCACGATTGCCAGTGCGGATGTTTTGACATTGAACGTCATTTATATCGGCACAGAGCTTGTCTTTCTGACTGAAAGTTAGGTGGGCGAGGCCATAACCAGTCCCAATCCACACTCCGCCACTACCATCGCTTAAAAGAGCATTAACAAAGTTGTTTGGCAATCCAGAATTATTTGATTTATAAGCAGTCCAATCGTCACCAGCACTGCGGTAGGCAAGGCCACCACCAGTCCCAATCCACAGTCCGCCATTACCGTCACTTTCAAGGCCATAAACATAGCTGTGTGGCAAGACCGAGTTACCAGTATTGTAAA
>LUTY01002268.1 GCA_001640045.1 Candidatus Thiomargarita nelsonii
CATCAATAAAATCATTCTCCCAAAAGGTTATCATAAGGATAACCGTTACGATAAATGGGGAAATATAATTCTTCCTAATGGACAACGCATGAAAGGCGAGCTCTTTTATGATGAATCCGTTCAAAAAGTGCTTTCAGAAGTGCTTTATTTGTTTACAGATTATGTCAAATATCCACGAACAAAACACTTCACATGGTCTGAATCAATAAATAAAGATGATGATGTCCTTTATGATCTTTCTGTTTTTGAAGACAAAAATGTGATTGTCACCGAAAAAATGGATGGAGAAAATGCGACAATTTATCCTAATGGATATTTTCATGCGAGATCGGTAACTGGCAATAGTCACCCTTCCCAATCTTGGCTTAAAAATTTTGTTCAAGGATTTTGTTTTGATATACCGACTGGTTGGAGAATTTGTGGAGAAAATCTTTATGCTAGGCATTCTATCAAATATAACGATCTTGAATCTTATTTTCAGGTATTTTCTATCTGGAATGAACACAATGAATGTCTTAAATGGGAAGAGATGCTTGAATATTGTGAA
>LUTY01002269.1 GCA_001640045.1 Candidatus Thiomargarita nelsonii
GCAATTGGCCATTATCGGTCAGTACGGCATCCGGACTGGTATCTCCGTCGCCCAAACCATTCACGTCTTCATCTTGGGTGACTTCGGTGATTTCTAAGAAGAGCTGATCCTCATCCGGATCAGTGACGTTGAGTATTTCTATCGGCACCATCTTGTGATTGGGGGGCCAGATCAGTTCGGGTTCCGCCACCGCTAATTCACAGGCTGGAGGAGCATTTGTGTCTTGTACGTGAATAACCACCTCATCAGCATCGCTGGAATCCCACTCATCGGTGACGGTTAATCGGAAGGGGAGTTCTTCCATGTCACTAGAAATCGAGGGTGCCATGAAGGTGGTGATGCAATCATCGTTATTAGACAAGTCAACCGGAATTCCTCCTATTTGTTCCCAGTGACAAGTCAATTCATCGTTATCGGGATCGCTACTTTCGGTTCCATCTAGGGTTACTTCACTATTTTCATCCACGGTTTGATCTTCGCCGGCATTGGCCTCCGGGGCATGGTTGACGTTTTCAACGGTAACCACTACCGTGTCGGGAAGACTATC
>LUTY01002270.1 GCA_001640045.1 Candidatus Thiomargarita nelsonii
TTACTTGAGTTGATGCCTGCTACTTATACAGGTAATGCGGCGATACAAGCGAAATCTGTAAGATAGATTGAATTGTTAGGAGTTCAAATGTCTGAAAAAATTGGTTTTATTGGTCTAGGCATCATGGGTCGTCCAATGGCACTCAATCTTTGCAAAGCGGGTTATGCGCTATGGGTACATGCCCGTCGCCCAGAAATGATGCAAGCTTTGACAACTGCCACTGCCTGTTCCTCGCCAAAAGCCGTCGCGGCGCAAAGCGATATCATTTTCACCATGCTTTCTGATACGCCCGATGTTGAAAACGTTATTTTAGGCGAAAATGGCATCATACACGGTGCCAGTGCCGGCAATTTAGTGATTGATATGAGTAGCATTGCCGCCTCAAACACGCGCCATATCGCAGCTACACTTGCCGAAAAGGGGATAGAAATGTTGGATGCGCCCGTTTCGGGTGGAGAGAATGGCGCGATAGCTGGCACTTTATCTATTATGGTCGGTGGCAAAACAGCGCAATTTAAACGCGCCCTGCCCTTGTTTGAAATTTTAG
>LUTY01002271.1 GCA_001640045.1 Candidatus Thiomargarita nelsonii
CCCGTATCGCTTGAAGCTAATGATAGAACATATCGGGGTGTTTATGATATGTGCATCGCACCGGCAGCGGCTTACAAATTCCCGTTGCTTATTTGGTTTGCAATTTTACGCCGCCAGTTGGGGATAAACCGTCTTTGCTCACTCATCAAGAAGTCACGACGCTATTTCACGAATTTGGGCATGGTTTACACCACATGCTCACTCAAGTGGATTATGCGCCTGTCGCCGGCATTAATGGTGTTGCCTGGGATGCGGTGGAATTGCCCAGTCAATTTATGGAAAATTGGGCTTGGGAACGTGAAGCTTTAGATTTATTTGCCGTCCATTATGAAACGGGGGCACCGTTGCCGGATGATTTATTTAAAAAAATGCGAGCGGCGAAAAATTTTCAAGCTGGCTTGTTTATGCTACGACAGTTGGAATTTGCGCTATTTGATTTTCGCTTGCACAGCGAAGGCACGCCTGATATTCAAACCTTGTTGGATGATGTGCCAGATGGTGATACCAGTCAATTGATCGAATGGCCTCTCAGGCGACAAATGGTGGA
>LUTY01002272.1 GCA_001640045.1 Candidatus Thiomargarita nelsonii
TGATTGAAAATGAACTATTTACGCCATCAATCAACCTAATCTGTCGCTTTGCCGCCGATGATCCCAGTGTGACACCCACATTAAAAAATGCACTGGCTAAAAATGCGGAGGCACAACAATTAGTTAAGGAAATAAAAGAAAATCAAAGCGTCAATAATGAAACACAAGCAAGCACAACCGCTTTACCAGCATTTTTACGTGAACAGATTAGACGAAGACGTAAAGTACTTTCTGCACAATTTAGCCCAGTGCCCACTGCTGGACAGATTTTACGCATAGATGAAATAAGAGGACCATCAGGATTATTAGACTGGGACTTACCACGCCCGCTAGCAGCCTTATTGGGAGAGCCAACAGAGACAGCAGATGTGTGGTATGGATGGATGGTAACATCAGAAACAGACTATGCCACTGATTGGGATATGCTCTTAGAGCCCGAAGATGAGCCCTTTGATCCCATAGCGGGCATGATACAAATTTGGAATCCGGTTTACATATACCTCCCCTCTACCAGTCGCATCTTAGCCGAACTGAAACCAGCGAGACT
>LUTY01002273.1 GCA_001640045.1 Candidatus Thiomargarita nelsonii
TTGTGTATAACAAATGCTGTGGGAACGAGAGTGCGTAACATGAATTAATAAGTTAATCTCTAATTTCCCATTCGTTTATCCTAGTAATTCGTTGTCCTCATTTTTATCGATAACGCCGAAAACACGTTTCCTTATGTCCACATTTAGGAGAATTCGGCAACTTTAGATTTGCTGAAAAACACATCACTTTTGGCCCCGATTCCGCTTCGTGGAAGGGGCAAGCGTGTGTATAATAAATATTCGTCTCTCCCACAACATTCTTCAAACCACCGCGCTGCAACACATCATCCAAATTATGATCACGCAACAATAACGCTAATTGATAACCGTTTTTCTGGCGTTTTTTCGCTTCTTGCACCAATATTTCAGCACCCGCCATATCAAGATGGTATAAATATTCGCCGTCAATCACCAAATGACCTTGACGATTATCCATTTGACTCAAATCGCTTAATACCCGCTCTAAAATATGTACCGAGCCAAAAAACACATTGCCAGAAATTTGCAACACTGTGGCTGCACCCTTGAGGTTAGCCGGGACATATT
>LUTY01002283.1 GCA_001640045.1 Candidatus Thiomargarita nelsonii
AAAAAAGGTATTGGAGTTAAGCTATCCGAACGGTTAGAGGCGCAGGGTGAGCGTTGTGTATTGGTTTCGGTTGGTTCCACTTATGCGAAGGTTGATGAAGCGCATTATAATATCAACCCGGCTGAACCGCATGATTTCCAGCGTCTATTACAAGAAAGTAAAATCTCTTACCGAGGAATCATTCACCTCTGGAGTCTTAATGATACAAAGGGGGTGGGAGAGACTGAGATCACGTTAACTGCTTTACAAGATGCACAAATGCTAGGCTGCGGTAGCGTATTGCATTTAGTTCAATCTCTCGCTCAAGCAGACAGCCTTCCCCGTATGTGGTTAGTCACCCAAGGCAGCCAGCCTGTCACCGCGACTCCCTTACAAGTGCAACAATCTCCATTGTGGGGGATTGGCAAGGTAATAACCCTGGAACATCCTGACCTCCACTGTGTGCGTTTGGATATCGATTTTGATGCTGATACCAATGATATTAGTGCTTTGTTTGAAGAAATCGTCTCGCCAGATAATAAAGAAGATCAGATCGCATGGCGTAAGGGTGAACGTTATGTACCCAGGTTATCTAGGGCAAATCTTGGGCTTGGGCATGAAATTAAAATACATCCTGATTGTAGTTATCTCATTACGGGTGGTTTGGGAGCACTGGGACTTAAAATCACTCACTGGCTGGTAGAGCAAGGTGCCCAGCATATCGTTCTCACTGGTCGTCGTGGTGTCTCAGAAAAAGTTCAAGCAACACTTGAACAATTAGGACTGGCAGACGTTAAGATTGTCCAAGCAGATGTCTCTCATCAAGAGGATGTTGAACGCATACTGGATACCATTAAGGATTCAATGCCACCACTACGGGGTATTATTCATACCGCTGGTGTTTTAGATGATGGGGTCATACCACAACAGACTTGGGAACGTTTTAGTCAAGTCATGGCTCCAAAAGTGGCTGGGAGTTGGAATCTGCATCTTCTGACCCAATCTATGCAGCTTGATTTTTTGGTTTGTTTTTCCTCAATGGTTTCATTACTTGGCTCACCAGCTCAGTCTAATTATGTGGCTGCTAATACCTTTATGGATGCACTGGCACATCATCGTTGTGCTCTTGGGCTGCCGGGATTAAGCATCAATTGGGGACCATGGGCTGAAACTGGCATGGCAGCTAAGTTGGAAAGCCGTGATCAACGTCGTATTGCCAAGCAAGGTTTGAGTAGCATAGCCCCTGAAGATGGATTACAGCTATTGAAAGAATTGCTGGCTCAAAACGCTGCCCAAGTTGGAGTATTGCCGATTAATTGGTCTAAATATTTTCACCAATCTTTAGAGCAAACAGGAGCACCATTTTTTGAAACCATAGCAAGCAATCTCCAATCCTCAAATGATAAAGCACAGGCCTCAGCGGTATTGTTAAAACAGCTAGAAGAAGCACCCGCTGAAGCGCGTCGTTCTCTTCTAATGACATCTATTCGTACTGAAATTGCCCGTGTGTTAGAATTGAGTGCGCCAGAACAAATACAACCGCATCAAAGGTTATTCGATTTAGGAATAGATTCCCTCATGGCGGTTGAATTAAGAAACCATCTCAAAGCCAGCTTGGGACATCCACTCAGTTCAACGCTCTTGTTTGATTATCCGACCCAAAGTTTAGGTACATTGTATGTGCAGGGTGCCTCGGTAGATTGGTCAAGTTTTGACCGAGATTATTCACGTCGCAAAGTGATATTGCCGACTTACCCATTTCAACGTCAGCGTTATTGGATGGATATTAATATTGATAGAGCAACGAATCACCAATCAAGGGTGTTTTCTGGAAATCAATCGACCGGACATCCGCTTCTGGGACAAAAATTACACTTTCCGCTCCTTAAAGAAACGCTATTTGAATCATGGTTTAGCGCGGATTCTATGCCATTTCTCAATGAACATCGTATTTTCGGAAAACTGGTGGTATCAGGAGCGACTCACATCTCTCTACTATTGGGGGCTTCTGAACTTACTTTTGGATCCGCTGGTTGTGTGTTGGAAGATATACTATTTCCACAGGCACTGGCTATTGAAGATGATGGAGAACGTGTTGTGCAGTTGGCGATTAGTCCTGAAAATGGCAAGGAAGCCTCTTTTAAACTGATCAGCTTTGAAAAGGATAATAACCAGGCGTGGATAACCCATGCCACTGGCAGAATGATACCAGCATCATTATCGACTACCCATTATCAATTACCCATTATCAATCTGCAAGAAGTTGAGACGCGATGTCAACCAAAAATAAACGCCACTGAACTTTACCATATCCAGCAACAACGCCAAATTCAACTCGGACCGGGTTATAAATGGCTTGAATCAATCCAGCAAGGCAATCAAGAAGCGATTGCTAAAATAAAGTGGCCGTCAATATTAGCCGTTAAGGGTATAATTGATAAGTATCAACTCCACCCTGGCTTGATTGATTCTTGCTTTGGCCTGTTGACAATGACAATGGATATTGGGGTAGAAAATACTTTTATTCCTTTTAGTATAGAAAAAATCCATTTTTATCAGCGTCCCAGCAGTCATCAATTATATGCTTATGCTTCTTTACGACCCAATGCAGATAGCAAACTGATTGGAGATATACAACTGTTTGAAAATGAAAATAAAATGATTGCTGAGTTTATGGGTATGGAGGGTCGCAAGGCCAGTCCTGAAGCTCTACTACGTACTCTTAAAACCGACTTTAGTCATTGGTTGTATGACATTGCTTGGTTGCCCAAAGTACGAGACTCTCAACCTATCTCTCAAGACAAGCCGAGTCATTGGTTGATTTTTGCGGATAAAAAAGGTATTGGAGTTAAGCTATCCGAACGGTTAGAGGCGCAGGGTGAGCGTTG
>LUTY01002275.1 GCA_001640045.1 Candidatus Thiomargarita nelsonii
CGAATAAAGGAACGATGAACAAATGACATCTACGCACGAACCTTTTGATGATACAGCCAAAGCCTTTTATCACCGTCTCTTTAAAAGTTGGGGACTTTCCGTGGAAACGGAGCGAGTAGTTTTTTCTCGCTCACGTACCATTGATCTGGTGGTGAGGTGTAACGACGCTGACCAAAAGAGATTACAGAAGACCGTATTTGCCCATTTTAGACAGTTCAACGCCCTTGAACTCAAAGGTTTCAATGATCCGTTAACTGTGGCTAATTATAAGCGGATTATGATGCGGGCGTGGGGACTGGAATCACAGAAACCGTCAGCCTCAACTGATCAGGACAAGTTAAGCGAACTTCCAAACCAAATGACGGTGACGATAGTTTGTGTCACACGACCCGATAATATTTTGGATAAATTTAAACAAGAGTTGAGATTTGTTCAAATTGAGGCTGGCATTTACTACAGTGATGATGTGTTAGGAAGGTGGATTATCCATCCCAGCGAACTGGCATTGGTTGAAAAAAACTACCCACTTCTGCCACTGGCACGGGG
>LUTY01002276.1 GCA_001640045.1 Candidatus Thiomargarita nelsonii
ACAAAGCTTTAGCATCTTTCTTTTCCGCTTTGGTTTCGGCGGTTTCCTTTGTTTGCTTATGAAATTTTAGCCAAACAAATTGAGATGGTTAAAAGGGAGCAATCCAGTTTTATTGTCTGTTATGTTGATATAGATAATTTGAAAACCATTAATGATAATCATGGTCATGATGAGGGCGATAGGTTAATTAAAACAGTGGTAAATTCTCTTAATGGAGTTATCAGGGGCTCTGATTATCTTTTTCGTATGGGAGGTGATGAATTTTTGATCATTTTTCAAAAAGCAAAAGTGGATGATTCTGAAAAACTGATTGAAAGGATTAGGAAAATTTTGAATAAGCAAACCATTTGTGGCATGCCTATTGATTTTAGTTTCGGATTTTCTGAATTTAATGCGGAGTGTAGTCTCTCTACAGATGAATTAATAAAGAGGGCTGATAAACGCATGTTGAAAGCCAAAAAGGTAAAAAAGTCATAATTTCCAAGATAAATCTTGGACTCCTTTCATAAATTTGATAGAATACAGCGCACAAAATTTCCCCAAAG
>LUTY01002277.1 GCA_001640045.1 Candidatus Thiomargarita nelsonii
TTATCTGTAGGAGTCCAAAATTTATTTTGGGCGAGATATTTATTAATAATAGCAAATCATTCAACGAAGAATTTGACAGTGGCACATAAATCAGTTTTATTAGTGGCAGCCTTAGAAGCTTTAAATTTACATCCTGACGGCATTTATGTCGATTGTACCTTTGGGCGAGGTGGACATACACTCGCTATTTTGAATCGACTCGGAAAATTGGGTCAAGTATTGGCTTTTGATCAAGATCCGGAGGCAGTGCAAGCGGCGCAAACTTTGTGCGTGGCTGATAAGCGTTTTAGCATTGTCCACAGTCGCTTTGATCAACTCGCTCAGCATGTTGAAAAACGCGGTTATTTAGGTCAAGTCAAAGGAGTATTGCTGGATTTGGGGGTTTCTTCTCCGCAATTGGATACGCCTGCCCGAGGCTTTAGTTTTATGCGTGATGGTCCTTTGGATATGCGTATGAATCCAAACAGCGGAGAAAGTGTGGGAAAATGGTTATCTAAAGCCACTGTGTTTGAAATTACAGATGTATTAAGAACTTATGGTGAAGA
>LUTY01002278.1 GCA_001640045.1 Candidatus Thiomargarita nelsonii
TATAGTGGAAAATTGAGCGATATCAAAAAGGCAAAGGCCATTTCTCAAGACTTAACGGATATTGCACACCAAATGAATTGGCCTTTGGTTTCCTTGGAAGATGATGAATCTGCCATCTGGTTTGATACACAATTAACTGGTGTCGCATTGAGTGTACACCCCAAGTGTGAAACATTTTTTTTAGGTTTCGATGAAAACGGCAACCTTTATCATCCAATTAATGTGATGTTGATTTCAGAAGGTTACATCAAACCAGAAGAAGTGTCGGTTTTCGTCAAAACGCAATTTGCTGAGCCTGAGACACATCTATGGATTATTGGCGTGCTAAAATACGTCCAAATGCACTATATACCAGACTTACAGGTAACAGATGAAGCGGGTTATTGGGAAACGGGTGACGTGGAAATCCTCGAAGAAAATATGGGCACCATTGATGTGAAAACGGAAATGATGACTCGTGTTTTGGCGAGTATCAATGTGGGTGAGATTTATGACTGCACACCCGAAAAAATGGCCTCTTGGTTTGAAGGCTTAGTGACTCGCCA
>LUTY01002279.1 GCA_001640045.1 Candidatus Thiomargarita nelsonii
GTTCACATTTGCTACATACTGCTATTGAAGCTGGTATAAATCGACACGGAAAGGTTCATGCGGTAGGTGATGGTGCTTCATGGATAATTGATCAAATTAATGACATTTTTGGCACACAAGCCAATTATGTGGTAGATTTTTATCATCTTTGTGGCTACCTTGCAGAAGCTGCCAAAATAGGTGATTCTGAAGCTCCTCAAACTTGGTTAAATCTCCAAAAAAAACGCATGAAAAATTCTGAGGTACAAGAGGTACTTATAGAATTAGAACCTTTTTTAGAAGCATAAACGGTTCCAGACGATAAGGCTCCTGTACGTTGTTGTTACCGTTATTTAAAAAACAGACCAGGACAATTTGATTATAAAGCGGCCATAGAAGCCGATTTACCCATTGGTTCAGGGGAAATCGAAAGTGCTCATCGTTATATTATTCAAAAAAGCCTTAAATTGTCAGGAGCTTGGTGGAAAATCGATAATGCAAAAGCCATGTTATCATTAAGATTACTACGAGCTAATAATTATTGGGAAAAATATTGGGATAATTT
>LUTY01002280.1 GCA_001640045.1 Candidatus Thiomargarita nelsonii
GGCCAAGCGGTGTCACTAGCCTTTCTGATAAAAATTCCGTATTGTAAGTACGTTCCCATACTAAATCGATTTTACCGGGGATAGAAATATCCTCATGCGTCGAATCTAGCGCACCTGTAGCAACATTAATGGGATGACCTACACGATTTTGACCTGCTTTCATTTCTATTTTCCAAGTTTATGGGTTAATAGCAGTTTATAACAAACTGTTTTTATAAATAATTATCCACAACCGCATCTTATGTTACCTATTTTTTTAGCTATTTTTTTACCAATTCTCTTTGCTCCTGCACCAATTCTCTTTGCTCCTGCACCAACGCCAGCGCTAATAGCATTTTGCGCCGTACTCACCGCAATTCCTTTTATCAATTGTGCAATAGTAACACCGACCATGACATTGCTGAATCCCACAGTGGCAGCATTAGGCACTATCGGAATCTCGCTACAAGAAGTGGCTACTAACGGGGCCACAAAAGCTAATGGCGCACCATTGACTTGCACGTTTGGACTGCCGACAGCCGTTGAACCTTGATCACCTGGATAA
>LUTY01002281.1 GCA_001640045.1 Candidatus Thiomargarita nelsonii
CTCCCTGAATACCGTAACGAAGATGGAACACTAAACGGAAATCGTGTGCATCGAGAGAGTGGAGAGATAGCGGAAATTATCAGAAAAAGAGCGTTAAGGGAGGGTTATTCAGTGTTATATGATGCCTCCATGCGAGATTATCATGATTTTCGTTGGTATAACAAAATGGTAATAGAGGCTAGGGAGAAAGGATATGAGCCAAAAGTAGCTTTTGTTTATGATGGCGGAGAGGCTTGGTATCGCAATTCTGTGATAAGAGATAGGGCTTTGCCAGCGGATGGATATTTAGAGTTTATGCGAGCTTATGATACATTTGATTATTTAGCTAAAGAATGTGGGGTACATGCTGTTATGTATGATAATAGCAGCAAAATACCAACAAAAGATTCTCCTACTCAAATTATTATGTACAGAGATAAACGTATGTATCGAAATAGGGAAAATTTACACCTAGTTAAAGATTTTGTCAATTTTGATATTTTTAGAAAATTTTTAATGATGATTCTATTAGACGTTATTTCCTGAATTTGGGCTATATGACTTC
>LUTY01002282.1 GCA_001640045.1 Candidatus Thiomargarita nelsonii
ACGATCAGCACATTATTTTGTTTCAAGGCGCGAAGATAATTTTCGGTCTTCTCTGGACCCAAAACAGCATATAATGCTGCCATATGAGTGGCAATCGTACCAAACAAAGGGTATCCTAAGGCTACTTTACCTTTCCATGCCGGCTTAATGAGATCGAAGATAGAATTTGGTACCGCATCTGCCTTAAGCAATTTGGTATTATAGATTAATACCCGCGCCCGTGCGGCATAACCAACCCAGTAACCGTCCTTATCTTTGAATTGCGGTGGAATGTCAATCGCAGAGGGAGAACGGTACGGTGTCAGTATCCCTTTTTGTTTAAGTACCAAGGTGTACCCAACTTCAGAATTCCAAAACACATCTGCTTTTGGATACGGTTTCTCTGCAATTAAGCGATTAAAAAGGCCAGTCGTTTTCGAGGCTTCTACATCGTAGACCGCTTTGAGCTTAATTCCAGTCCGTGTTTCAAATTCCTGTAAAATAGGTTCAGAAAAAACCTGATCCACTGAGGTATAAACGACTACTTCGCTGGCATGAGCCAAGT